>JAOZQW010000264.1 GCA_029932015.1 Candidatus Fermentibacteraceae bacterium | reverse complement strand
ACATAAAAGGGATGAACAGGGCCAGTGTGATCCAGACTCTCCTGTCGTTTAATCTATCTCGACCGAGCCATGACCGGAGGGACAGATTATCAGCAGTCCTAATTCACCGTCTTCGAAAATATACGGCAGATCAGAGACAGGGCAGTTCGGGAGGTTCGCAGGGATGAGGGCCATTACAGCCTGTCTGTCGGTGATGTCAACCTGAGAATGGAATATCAGGCCTTCGATCTCGAAGGAGATGGAATCCATACGCATCAGACAGCTTCTTATGCCGAGTTCTGTTGTCAGTTCATCAAGTCTATCTTCGTCTACATCCGGAGCAGAGCTGGTTCCACAGGCAGGGATGATGAGGAGTGACACTGTTATCGAAGCGATAAGAATAAGGATCACCTGAATGCTGCGATTCGAGGAACTATTCATCTTAGCCTCCTGATGGCTTCCGCGGGGTCGGCCGAACCGGTTATAAAGGAGCCGGCGACGAGTACCGAAGCTCCAAGAGAGATAAGTGTCCCGGCATTCGAGTCATCCACTCCCCCGTCAACGGAGATAATAGCATCCCCCCCGCCGTTGATGTCCAGCAGTCTCCGGACCTCGCCTATTTTTGAATGCACATAGGTCAAATGCTTCTGACCTCCGTACCCTGGATTAACAGTCATTATAAGTACAAGATCCACCTTCGGAGCTACCCATCGGAGAAAGCCGGGCGGTGTGGAAGGATTGAGGGCTACGCCGGCCCTGCATCCAGCATCCCGAATCGTACCGAGAAGCCTGTCGAGATGCTCGGTGACCTCAGGATGTACCGTAATCCACTCACATCCCGCTTTCGCAAATGGGGAGATCAGTCTATCCGGATGACTCACCATCAGATGCGCATCGACTGGAATGTCAACCGCCTCCGCAATAGCTGCTGCCGTACCTGCTCCAAATGTCAGTACAGGGACGAATGAACCATCCATGACATCGAGATGGATCATGTCCGCTCCAGCATCCTGAAGCATCCGTGATTCTTCTGCGAGCGCTCCCCTGTTGCATCCAAGAATCGATGGAGCGATCATTACACGGCTCACCACTGCCCCCATTCCGTATCAAGTATGGAAACAGCAACCTCTATTGTGTCTCCCGCAGAGAATGGGGAGCCGGCAGATGTGAACTGCTCGACAATTCTGCCATCCTCAGTCAGATCTCCGGTGATCCTTTCCTCGCTAACTATGAGAACTAGACGCGAAGCTTCGGTCAGTGCCATCGCCTCAGTAAGCGAAAGTCCGGTTAATCTGGGAACTCCGCTCCAGCCCGTTGAAACAAGAAGCCGGACCGGTGTTCTGACCGTAAGACTATCGTACTGCCTTGGGCAAACGGCGATCACTACTCCTTCAGGCACAAGCGGATGGGGGATCCAGCTCCTTCCGATCGAATAGAGCTGCCAGTCGGCGATCTTCTCCTCCGCCTCGACTGCAGAAAGACCCGTGAGTGAATCCGGGTAATATGGTCTGTACAGCGGGCCAATATTCCAGAAAATGCTCACCGGCGCTCCCCTCGGAGTGAGAGCGCCCGGGGGAGGATCCTGATGTATGACCTGCCCCATGGTCTCGAAAGGTCCGTACTCAGACCATTGGCCGGCTAGGACTAGAGTGGCGGATTCAATTTCCCGCTGTGCATCCTGCCGAGTCATACCGGTAACATCAGGGACGCTGACCGGAGTCGAAACTGCACCGATGGATGAAATGAATCTCGGGGTCTCGAATACCGACGGAGCCACAAGAGAGCCAACAGCGAAGGAGATACCTGCTGCTGCTCCGGCAATGACTGCAAATCTGACATACCGGTTCACAGGCCCCTCCTCCAGGCGGCGGCGAATATCCCATCAATGCTGCACTCTGGTGGGAATATGCTAATAAGGCCATCTCTGACAAGCTCCTCTGGCCCCTGGAGTGGAATTCTGTCGAACCCGGCAAAGCTGCTCTCGAACCACTCAACCTGATCCTGATCCTCTTCCGGCTCAAGACTGCAGGTCGAATAGAAGAGTACGCCCCCGTCCGCTACTGCTTCGGCCCCTTTCCTCAGGAGCTCCCTCTGCAGATCTGAACATTGGACAAGGAGCTCTTCCGACCAGTTCCATCTCGCATCACTCCGTCTCCTGTATACTCCCGTATTGGTGCAGGGAGCATCGATGAACACAAGGTCGAAACCTCCCGCAAATGGCAGTTCACCTCCAAGGGCAACCAGGGGCAGGCAGTGCTCCCAGCCAAGCCTGGAACGGTTCTCCTTCCAGAGCCCCATCCTCTCGAAGGACCGATCGACTGAAACGACGGAATCTGCCTTTCCTGCAAGGTGATGTGTCTTCCCTCCTGGAGCAGCGCCTACTTCCAGTACTCTGCCACCGGCACCAAGCAATGCACCCATCCGCGCAACGATAACATTGGCCTCATCCTGGATGTAGACCCCCTCAGGAATATCCATCTGATTAAGATCACCCATCCTGGGGAATTCGGTGTAATCGCGAACGTACCTGCCTGCGGTGCCCTTGTACTCAACCGCTGAGCTGTTTCCGGGTGTTACTCCTCCGATGGGCGGCACACTGTTGTTCCATTCCATAAGAGCAGCTGTCCGATCCTTGCCGAATCTGCTGGTCCAGCGCTTTACAAGTTCGGGAGGATGAGACCAGATCACATCAGGGGATGCGTTCTTGATACACGGCTCGCCCTCCGCCGCAAGTCTACGGAGAACGGCATTGACGAACCCTCTTCCGCGGTGACTCCCCATTGCTTCTACAGTAGCTGATACTGCTGCATGCGATGGAGTTCGAAGTATAAGCAACTGAACGGCACCGATCCGGAGGGCAGATAGTACTCTCAGATCGAGCTTATTGATAGGTCTGTTACACAGAGGGGCCAGTGCCCTGTCGAGCCTTGCCCTCCAAACCTGGGTCTCCCTGTATATCCTGTAGGCCAGTCCGTGATCACGGGAAGCCAGATGAACCCTATCACCCCGCCCGGTAAGGAGATCCAGAGCCAGAATCCTGGCCCCGGTCCCGCCGGCATTCAGGTCAGACGAAGGTGCTGCGTTGCCTGCTATTGTACGTTTTCCACCTTCTCGATCTGCGGGAAGACGGCCTTGAGGTTCCTCTCGACCGTCCACTGGAGTGTCATGGTGGCCATTGCGCAGCCGGAGCATGCACCCTGTAGACGGACCTTTACTATGTTGCCGTCCAGCTTCACGAACTCGATGTCCCCGCCGTCCCTCTGTAGAATCGGGCGGACCTTCTCTATCTCGGCCTTAACGTTCTCGTCATTGAACTGAAGTTCACCTGTCATGATAATCCCTTTCCTTCTCAGACCTGTGAGATGACCAGTGAGACCATGGTCATCAGCTTGATAAGTATGTTAAGTGACGGACCGCTGGTGTCCTTGAAAGGATCCCCAACTGTGTCGCCGATAACTGCCGCCTCGTGCTCAGGCGTACCCTTTCCCCCAAGATAGCCCTCTTCGATCAGTTTCTTGGCATTATCCCAGGCTCCACCTGAATTGGACATGAATACTGCAAGCAGTACTCCGGTGACTATTGCCCCGGCAAGAACTCCTCCAAGGGTTTCCGGTCCATTGTCCCCGAAGCCGAAGTAGATGACAACGGGTATGATAACAGCGAGAAGACCCGGGAGTATCATCTCGCTGAGTGCTCCCCTTGTGGCTATGAGAACGCACTTCTCCGAATCCGGTTCCGCCTCACCCTCCATGAGCCCCTTGATCTCCCTGAACTGCCTTCTGACCTCGTGAACCATCTTCATCGCCGCCCTGCCTACAGCGCGAAGTGTGATCGAAGCAAAAACG
>JAOZQW010000263.1:1521-3830 GCA_029932015.1 Candidatus Fermentibacteraceae bacterium | reverse complement strand
AAGTCAGACACTCGGTCAGGAACCTGTGCAGAAGGTATCTCGGTATAGAACCGCTGGAGGTTACTCCTGAAACGGCAGGGATTCAGATCAACTACAAGTATCCTCATGAACTTGGTGCGGACAGGCTGGCAAATGCCGCCGGAGCTGCCGTAAGAGGAACTCTTCCTGCCATCGTCGCTGATTTCGGTACCGCTACGACATATGACGTCGTTGATCTTGATGGTGTCTACCTTGGTGGAGCGATAGCACCGGGAGTTGGTACTGCCGCGGCCGAGCTATTCAAGAAAGCGGAGAGGGTCAACCCGGTGGACCTGGAATTCCCCCCGTCTGCTCTCGGGAGGGATACCGGGGAAGCAGTACGGTCAGGAGTCCTTCTTGGCGCAGTTGGCGCCACGGATTACATCATAACTCATCTCAGCGAATTCGTAGACGGTGATCCTGTCCTGTGGGCGACTGGCGGATGGGCGGAAGGGATTGCTGGGCGCTGCATTCATGATCTGAAAATATGCCCGGAGCTCACACTTGTCGGCATAGACAGTATTGGGGCCAGGGCCGAAAGAAGAGGAATGGAATGAACGACAGGATAATTCTCGGGATAACCGGCAGTGCCGCCGCCTTCAAAGGAGTTGCACTGGCATCGCTGCTGCGGAAGAATGGCTTTGAGGTTGATGCTGTGCTGACCGGTAGTGCACTCCGCTTCGTATCCGATACGCAGCTTGCCTGTGTTACCGGAAGACCGGTCTATACCGACCTGTTCGTTCCCCAGCCTGGAGACCCGGTACCTCACATCACCCTGACCGAGGGAAGACCACTGCTGGTCGTGGCTCCAGCCACGGCAGCTTGCATGGCCAGAGCAGCATTTGGGCTCGGTGAAGACCTGCTCTCCTGCATATACCTGGCGAGCAGCGGACCCGTAATCCTGGCTCCTGCAATGAACACCAGGATGTGGGAGAATCCAGCAACTGTCTCAAACACGACTCTCCTGCGGGAGAGAGGGGTCATCATCGCCGGACCGGAGGAGGGGCTTCTCGCCTGCGGGACGACAGGCAAAGGAAGAATGACTGAACCGGAAGATCTGCTGAAAGTCTGTCTGCGAGTTCTTGGACACGGTGTTTGAAGTGGAACCGGTCCCTACTCTCAGATGGGTGGATGACCACCTCCGACTGCTTGATCAGAGGGTTCTTCCCCAGACCGTGGAATTTCTTGAAATAAGGGACATTGATTCACTTGCAGAGGCAATCCGGACTCTAGCTGTCAGAGGTGCTCCCGCAATTGGGCTTGCGGCTGCCTATGGAGCTGTTATTGCGGCTATCACAACGAAGAATAGACCGGATCAGCGCCACCGGATAGACCAGCTGCTCGATGTGCTTGCAGGAACGAGACCAACTGCGGTCAACCTGTTTCACTGCATAGAAATTCAGCGCCAGGTACTTGATGGAGTGGAGGATCCGCCGGACATCGTTCCAGAGCTTCTTTCCACGGCGCACAGGCTCTTTGAAGAGGATCTCAATGCCAGCAGGGCCATGGGCAGATTCGGCTCGGACCTTCTGGAGCCCGGTTCCATCGTTCTCACCCACTGCAATGCCGGAGGTCTTGCCACATCAGGACTAGGTACCGCATTGGCAGTTATTTACGATGGATGGGAGCGTGGACGGGTAGCCCGTGTTTACGCTGATGAAACAAGACCTCTCCTTCAGGGAGCGAGACTGACATCGTGGGAACTCGCCAGAGCAGGCATCCCCGTGCAGGTCCTTCCCGATTCGGCAGCGGCCTCCCTGTTTGCTGCAGGTGAGGTTGATGCAGTAGTTGTCGGCAGCGACAGGATTGCCGCAAATGGAGATGTAGCCAACAAGATTGGAACCTATCCTCTTGCTCTCGCGGCAGACCGGCATGGAGTGCCATTCTATGTCGCCGCACCGCTATCCACCTTCGATGCGGATACCTCTACAGGGGCGGATATCCTGATCGAACAGAGGGGGAGAGGGGAACTGGAGTGCTATGGAGAGAGGCTTCTAATGCCTTTGGAGGCGGGTTTCTGGAATCCGGCATTCGATGTCACACCGGCTGATCTCGTTACCGCGATTATCTGTGAGATTGGAGTTGTACGACAGCCAACGCGCAGGTCTATCTCACAGTTGACAGGGAACGTTTAAGGGCGTACAGTATCACGCTAGTTTGAATTGGTATGATTACTCAACTTGATGGAGGGGAACAATGAAATATTCTGTTATCATTCTTGCTGTAGCTCTCATGGTCAGCTATGCTGACATGGGGGATGTTATCAGCACAATCCCGGCCCCCGGCGGGAA
>JAOZQW010000263.1:0-1421 GCA_029932015.1 Candidatus Fermentibacteraceae bacterium | reverse complement strand
TCAGCTATGCTGACATGGGGGATGTTATCAGCACAATCCCGGCCCCCGGCGGGAATCCTGATGGACTTACATGGATCGATGGCAGCCTCTGGATCACCAGTGACGATAACTTCATGATCTACAAGATAAACCCCAGCACCGGGGCAATCCAGGATAGTATCGTAGGTTACGGTGAGGATACTGCACTCACCGGTCTCTCATATGACGGTACGTACCTGCTCTCGAACTGCGACCCCTGGATATACTTCCGTGAGCTCAGTGGTGGTGCGGTTGTCGACTCCATTCCTGGTCCTTCAACTGTAAACGAGGGGCTTGCCTGGGATGGATCATCGATTTGGAGCACCAACTGGAGTGACAATCTCGTATATGAGCTTGATCCCACTAATGGTGATATCCTCAGCTTTTTCTTCCCGCAGGCACCCGCTGATTACGACGGTCTCACCGGTCTTGCTTACGATGGATTTTTCCTCTGGATCTCCGACCAGGACAGTAAAACCATTATGTGCTGTGTTCCTGGCGATCCCATCCCCTGGGAGTTCTTTCTTGCCCCATGCGATACCCCACAGGACCTTGCATGGGACGGTACCTATCTTTGGGTGACCGAGTACGAGTCCTCCGGAGCCATGGTCTATCAGTTGGATCCGGGACCCGGTGCTCTCACTCCGGCAACATGGGGATTCATTAAAACTGAGTTCTAGGTGACCATAACAGCGAGTTGTTAAGGAGTTATTCAATTGGGCAGGACGATTGGCATCGACCTCGGCACCACAAACTCGTGCATGGCCATCTATGAGGGTGGTAATCCGGTAGTAATACAGACCGGAGAGGGCCCGAGGATCATGCCTTCCGTGGTTGCCTTTACACCTGGCGGGGATCGGCTAGTGGGCATTGTCGCCAAGAGACAGGCGATAACCAACCCCAGTGATACGATCTCAAGTATCAAAAGGCTGATCGGCAGGAAGTACGACGAACTCTCTTCAGAGACTTTCAATGTCTCCTACGACATCGTACCTAATGCGGACGGAGACGCAGTCGTCAGGGTGCGTGACCGTGAATACTCACCAGAGGAGATCTCGGCGATGATCCTTCAGCAGATGAAGAGTCGTGCAGAGGAGTTCCTCGGTGAACCAGTAACGGACGTTATTGTGACTGTTCCTGCCTACTTCAACGAAGTACAGCGAAAGGCGACAAAAGCAGCCTGCACGATAGCCGGCCTGAACGTCAAAAGAGTTCTGAACGAGCCGACTGCTGCCGCTCTGGCATTCACTGATGCTGTCGAGCGCAGGAAGATCGCCATTTTCGACTTTGGCGGTGGCACATTCGACATAAGTGTGCTGCAGGTGGTTAACGGCATATTCGAGGTTAAAGCCACGACAGGGAACACGCAGCTCGGCGGTGATGATTTCGATGCCAGGCTTGTT
>JAOZQW010000537.1 GCA_029932015.1 Candidatus Fermentibacteraceae bacterium | reverse complement strand
TAGAAGAGTTACCTGTGATCCATCAGGTGATAATACGAGCAGGTCTTTCTCGTTTGCGCTCACCAGCAGAATGCGACCATCGGGTGTTATGGTTGGACCGGGGTTCGAGCCCTCTGTCCTCGACTCGATATCCAGATCGAACCTGGTCCAGACCGGTGATCCATCCCGCTTCGACCTCGCCAGTACCGGGTAATCTCCATTGTCATTCTCAAGGACCAGAAACAGATCACCCTCCGGGCAGGCAGCTGCACCAAGTACATCACTCTCCCAGCTAAGGGGTCTCTGACTAGGATCCAGTAATAGATGCCAGCGTTTCGTCATCTTCGCGGGATGAAGGATCTGCCAGAGCTGATCAGGTATACTGACCTTAGTGTCGCAGAACCTGCACGTTTCGCTCCTGGTGGTCCCATCTACTAAAAGACTGCCCCCGCAGTTCGGACACTGGAAAGCGATCGGTGCCGAACCGTCAGGCAGCTCGATCTCCTCATCCTGATCACTCCCGGGGAGAAGAGAAGTATCCTCCCCGACAAGAGCGATTATCCCTTTGAACTCATCAGCACAGAATACGGGGAGAGAACGTACCGATGTACTCTCAGCTCCTCCATCCTGCGTAACTGCTCCGGTGGTTATGGCACCCAGAATATCATCGGGAGGGATGTCGTCTTTTGTCCCATCGTATCTCGGCAGTAATCTGCCATATGTTAATCTGTAATTGTAATTGCCGAAGATGGTCGAAGATGAGCCCTCGCCCTCCTCCAGAAATGGAACCTCGACAAGGATATCATCAAGGAGTGTCTTCCAGGTGGGCAGACCGAGTTCATGATCGGTGCCGCATGCGGAACATCTGATCGTTTCGACAAGCGCATTGAGGGGGATGAATCCCTCGCATGAAGGGCATGTCATCCCTGCTTCTATGAGTATTCCCAGCATATCCTCTCCTATCGTAGCCCACTATAATGTATTCTCTGGTTCGGTCCACTTCCGGTCTCCTGAAGTACATGTAACTAGTGCCCATCCAGAAATGGACCTAATAGTAATGTGCCACAGGGCATCATTCTCGTCAACAACAGCCTGAGGCTGCTCGAGGA
>JAOZQW010000022.1:11290-14266 GCA_029932015.1 Candidatus Fermentibacteraceae bacterium | reverse complement strand
CCCAGATAATCCCGATGGTGGACATCAACCTTCATTTCACGGGAGACCTTCATGCAATCACTGCAGCGAACAACCTTCTTGCCGCGGTCATCGATAACCATCTGCACCAGGACAATCCATCGAGACTCGACGCCAGAACGATAGGCTTCAAGAGGGTTCTCGACATGAATGACAGGTCACTGAGGGATGTCATCATCGGTCTCGGAGGTCGAACTCAGGGTGTTCCAAGGGAGTCCGGTTTCGATATCACTGCCGCAAGTGAGATCATGGCAATTCTGGCCCTCTCGGAGGACCTGTCCGACCTCAAGAAAAGAATGGACAGGATATTCATTGGTCTGACATTCGACAGGCAGCCTGTGGTTGCAAGTCAGATGAATGTAACGGGCGCCATGGCAATGCTCCTGAAGGATGCGATCATGCCCAACCTTGTTCAGACACTGGAGGGGAACCCGGCATTTGTTCACTGCGGTCCCTTCGCAAACATTGCTCACGGCTGCAATTCGCTCCTGGCAACCCGTATGGCAGTTGCATTCTCGGACTGGGCCATAACTGAAGCCGGATTCGGGTTTGATCTCGGTGCCGAGAAATTCTTTGACATCAAGTGCCAGTACGGCAATCTCTGTCCCAGTCTAGTGGTCCTGGTGGTCACATGCAGGGCGCTCAAGGTTCATGGTGGGGTGAAAAAAGGCAATCTGTCCCTGCCGGATCCCGATGCTGTTGCAGCAGGGCTTCCAAACATGGAGAAACATCTCGAGAACATCGCGAAATTTGGACTGCCAGCCGTCGTCTGTATCAACCGTTTCCAGGACGATACGGAGGAGGAGATCAGGACCGTCATCGATCGCTGTTCTGAACTTGGTGTGAAGGTCGCCGTCGGTGATGGGTTCGCAGGTGGAGGAGAGGGAATGGAGGATCTGGCCAGAACAGTCATGGATCAGGCCAGGGACTGCTCGGGCACCTTCAAACCTCTTTACGACTGGAACGCAACGATCGAGGAGAAGATCGAAACTGTAGCGAAGCAGATATACGGCGCCGAGTACATTGATTACACACCTCTTGCACGGAAGGATATCCGCACCATCAAACGACTGGGCTATGAGAAACTCCCCGTGTGCATCGCCAAGACGCAGAAGTCGCTCTCTGACAATCCCAGGCTTCTCGGACGCCCCAAGGACTTCGTGGTTACGGTAAGAGAGGTGGAGATCGCAGCAGGGGCAGGCTTCCTGGTCCCCATCACAGGCAGCATCATGCGTATGCCCGGCCTTCCTGAGACGCCGGCAGCGGAGAAAATGGACATCAGCACCGATGGAGAGGTCACCGGGCTCTTCTAATGTGAGCATCCCATATCTGAGCTGGAGGTGCGCTTGAGAAAACCGGTCAGCTCAAGAAGCCCGGTCCTCTACAGGATCTCGGTGGGTATCCGCAGGGTGATCCGTAGATTCGTCAGGCTGACAAGCGCCGATAAGCTCGCAGTGACGATAGCCGAAACCACACTGCCCTGCAGCATAACAGAGCACAGATCTCTTCTGCTCAGGAAACTTGCGGGAACAGACCTGGATCTCCAGAGGAACAAGGTGAAGACGCTCCAGGAGGCCTGCTCAAAGGTGAACGGAGTTCTCATCCATCCTGGAGAGACATTTTCCTTCTGGAGACTCATCGGCAATCCAACTGCGGGAAGAGGCTTTTACCCCGGCCTTCAGCTCTCCTTTGGAGAGACAGTCGAGAGGATAGGCGGTGGGCTTTGTCAGCTCTCCAATCTCCTTCACTGGATGGTGCTTCATACACAAATGACCGTTACTGAGCGCCACAGACACGCATACGATCCCTTCCCCGATTACAGACGGACTGTCCCTTTCGGCTCAGGCGCCACGGTCTTCTACAATTACCTTGATCTAATGTTCAGGAACAGCACCCTCAATACTTTCCAGATACTGCTAAATGTCGGGGAGGAATACCTCGAGGGGGAAATACGCTCTCTGAGTGAGTCGGAGATGGTGATCTTGATCGAAGAGCGTGGACACCGCTTCATTCGGAGGAACGGCGTGGTCTACCGCGAGAACGAGCTGTGGAAGATAGAGAGCTCCAGGCATGGTGGCATCAGCAGCGAGAAGCTTCTCTTCGCGAATTCAGCCGAGGTGAGATACGACACGACGGATCTGCCTGGGGTGTTCGTTTCCGAGGAGTAAACAGAAATGGGGCGGCAAAGGCCGCCCCATTCTATCCTGGACCTTAGACAGGCTATCTGGTGATCATCAATCTGGTGGTGACAGAAGTGCCTGTTCCAGTCATTACTACCGAGTAGCATCCCGAAGGCAGTGCGGCTCCCGAGTTGTCGCGGCCGTCGAATGCCAGAGAGCCGTTGCCTGCAGGGAGAATTCCATCATGGATAGTTCCGACCGACCTGCCCATGAGGTCGTAGACGGTTACTGTAAACGAGCCACTGGCTGGAAGGTTGTATCCTATGACGCAGCTTCCTGCAGAGGGATTGGGCGCAGGGGCTGAAAGGTGAGGCTGAATGGGTCCGAGACCTTCACCCTCCTCTATTCCGGTCTGACCCGCCACAAACATGAGAGCAGGATCGCCGAGAAGATTATGCTCCTGCAGGACCCAGTTCTGCAGTGACATGCCGCCGGCCGCCCTGAAAGCGTCCTTGGCAAGTCCGTGCATCACGCCGATCTCGTTCTGGTGGTAGGTCCAGAGCTGATTGGACATATGGACTTCAAGATGTTCGGAGGGTCCCATACTCGGAGGAGTTCCGAAGCCGTTGTTCGAGTTGAACATCACTGCGACAGCGCCGCCGCTGGGCCAGAACATGAGCCTCTCGGCGATACATGCGATATTCGAGAGCCTGCCTGCAAGACATGCGATAGAGCTCATAACAGGGAGCCTGTCGATATTGGTAAGACTGGTGTAGTTGCCTGCGCTGATCAAGTCGGTGGGCGGATTGTAGTACCAGTAAATACCTGACTCGAAGCC
>JAOZQW010000022.1:5937-11190 GCA_029932015.1 Candidatus Fermentibacteraceae bacterium | reverse complement strand
CGCTGATCAAGTCGGTGGGCGGATTGTAGTACCAGTAAATACCTGACTCGAAGCCATGGCCGGTAGGCTCACAGAAAGCAATGCCCGTGTTGAGTATGGCTATCTGGTTGTTCGGATGGGAGGAAGTAGTCTCATAGAGCTTGTGGACAGTCCAGCTCGGGGGGATGCGCTTGTCGATCGAATCGCAGACGAAGCTGCCCCAGTACTGAGGCGGCCAGAGGCCCCCTGCCGGAAGGAGTGCAGTTGTCTGCCAGCCGCCAGGCGTAGGGCTGACTTCGTAGTTGAGTGTTCTGTCGACCATGGACTGCAGTCTACTGCTTACATCGGTGCTGAAACGACCGACGTAGATATCACAGTAGTAATCAAGGTAGTCGGTGTTCTCGCCGTACTGATGGTCCCCGTCTCCGTCCCAGGACCCGTCGAGGTCGCTGTAGTAGAGATCAGCAGTTGAATTGAGGGTGCCTACTCCACCTATGTAGAGCTTTGAGACCCTGGTGGTCTCGCCGAAATCACCGATAATCAGAGCATAGACCAATCCATGATTGCTGTACGCGTCCTTGAGGTAGTTGCGTATTTTCTCCTGAGTGTCGTAGCCAGTGTAGTTCGAGTAGATCCAGTCCAGCGTGACGTACTCCGCGGAACCGGCAGTCGAACTCCTGTGGTTGACAAGCGGTTGGAGCATGGTCTCGAAGCTTGCACTTCCAATGACGACCCAGCTTGACCAGTCGGTTCCACCGTCTGTGGAGGCTGGAGTCCAGACTTCAAGCATCTCCGGATTTGAAACGATGTTCTCGAGACCTTGGCTCGCAATGGAGATCTGCTGGTCAGTGAGAGTAAGGAGTTCAACCGATGGATCATCCTCATATGTAAGCGTGACAGTTGCATCGGTTATTACCGAGAGATTACCGCTCAGAGGCTGATACATGAAGGGTACCAGTGTAAAGGCGCCGAGACGGTAGCCGGTCTTGTTGCCGGACTGAACCGCAACAACTGGCGCTGATGGAAAGACCTCATTGGAATTGTAGACCTCTGGAGCCCAGGTTCTGGGTCCCGGGTACGAGTTCAGGGCGTAGTAGCGGATAGGATCGATGTTCCATGCCCCCTCGACCACCATACTGCCGGTGACCTCGATGGTTACACCTGTCAGAGTCGTTCCCTGCGGAAGAAGGAAAGTGTAGGGTATTCCCGGGAGGTTTGGGTAGCCTTCATCAAAGGTGGTAAGTCCGCCATCGAGCATGGGAAGATCGTACCCCTCGAATACCACCATCTCCACACCATCGGTGGGAGAGGTAAAATTCATAGTGATCTCTCCGGCGGCAGCTGGCAGGAGGAGAGCAGAAATAAGCAGGGCTAGAACTGGTTTCACAGTGTAACTCCTTTGGCTATGTGTATCCGAATACTTGCTAAAGATATGAAGCGTGAACATATCCCATACGAGGACTCAACGGTAGTACCATACTTGTAGTTAACACAGCTAACTGGTGTCTGGTTCCAGGATGGAGAAAGTTTCCACCTCCAGGACTACCTGATAATGAGCAGTCTTTCTGCTTCATAGCACGTTTCCGAGGTCAGCACGATAGTGTAGCATCCAGAGGGGAGCGGAGTTCCGCCATCCTCAGTGCAGTCGAAGTACATGCTTTCCGGTCCTTCAGACATATTCCCCTGGTAAGGGGACGCAACCCTCCTGCCGCTCATGTCGTAGACAGCCACTTCGACGGTCCCGGAAACGGAGCCGATCCAAGAAATGGTACAGCTTCCTGAAACAGGATTTGGTGTTGGAGGAAGGAGGTGAATCTGAGGTGGATCGGACGGTCCCGAACCCTCGATCCCGGTCTGTCCAGAGGCAAAAAGCAATGCAGGATCACCGAGAAGGTTGTTCTCCTGTATCACCCAGTCAAGCAGAGGGACCCCTCCAGGGACGAACTTGGTCATATCCCTGGCAAAAGCCTGCGCCACTCCTACCTCGTACTGACCGTAGACGAACATCTGCTCGGCGAAGTAGATCTCCAGCCACTCGGATGGTCCGGTGCTCGGAGGTGTCCCCCATCCGTAGCTTGAGTTGAACATCACCGCTATCGCTCCTCCCCAGGGAGCGAGCATCAGCCGCTCAGCGATGCAGCCGATATCCGTGAGTTCACCTGACATGCAGGCCATTGAGTGAAAGACACAGAGTTTATTCGCGTTCGTGAGCCCAGTGTAATTACTATTGCTGATGACGTCCGTCGGGGCGTGATCGTACCAGGCGACTCCTCCAGACCACCCATGACCCTGCGGAGTGGCGTAGGAAGCTCCAGATGCAATGAGATGGATCTGGTTGGTCGGGTGCCAGTCGAGGTCCTCATAGAGCAAGTGTACAGTCCAGGAGTCCGGAAGTCTGAGGTCGATGCTGTCGCAGACGAAGCTGCCCCAGTACTCAGGCGGCCAGAGTCCTGCACCCATAAGAACCGCAGTGGTCCTCCAGTCCCCGTCCGGGGCGGAGGTCTCATACTCGATCGTCTTCTCGACCATGATGCCGACGTAGCTCTGCACATCGCTGCTGAACCGTCCGATGTAGATATCGCTGAGCAGATCGAGGCCATCACTTCTCTCGCCGTACAGGTGGTCTCCGTCCAGGTCCCAGCTTCCGTCTATGTCAGAGTAGTAGAGATCCGAGACATTGTTCAGGACAGTCTCTCCGACCCTTAGGGATGATATCCTGGTGGTCTCACCATAATCCCCCACTATCAGGGCGTAGACCAGCCCATGGTTCAGAAATGCATCCTTGAGGAAGTTCCTTATCCTCTCCTGCGTGTCCCAGCCTGAATAGTTGGAATAGATCCAGTCCAGGCTTACGAACTCTGCGGAACCCGCGGTGGAACTCCGGTGGTCCACGAGAGGTTGGAGGACTGTTTCCATCCCTGCATCAGCTATTACCATCCATGCTGACCAGTCATCATCGGTCCTTTTCTCCGCGGGAGCCCATGCGTCAATCATCTCAGGATTATCCACCATCCCGGATAGTCCTGAAGCGGCAATCCCGATCTGTTCCGGAGAGAGGTTCATCAGGGGTGCGTCTGCATCAGGGAGGTACTCCAGTGTAACCGTTGCTGATGTGATAACGGAGAGTGCGCCCGATATCGGCCGGTATCTGAAGGGGATGAGAACGAATGCACCAACACGATAACCTGTCATACTCCCCGTATAAGTCTCACCTACCGGTGACACTGGGAAGATGTCATCCCCTGTCTCAATGATCCTGGAGGTATATGGCGCGGAGGGAGTGCTGAGCGTCCGGTATTCCACTGGTATAATATCCAGGGGGCTATCAGTGAGAGCTTCCTCGGAGTGGATCTCAATGGAGACCTTCGAGATGGAACATCCCTGCGGCAGGACGAAGACAAAGCTCTCTCCAGGGAGGGCAGGCATCCCCTCCTCGAAAGGAACCGCTCCGCCGGGGATACTGATCACATCCCGTCCCATCCATTGTGAGATGCTAACTGTCTCGGGACTGATACCGTATTCGAATGTGATCTCTCCGCCAAAGCAGAGATGGAGCGGAAGAAGAAGCAGCATCCAGCAAAGAGGTGTGACTATCTTCCCGCACATCAGCTCTCCAGCGCTTTGAGTTCGCTGTCCACCATTTCATCTATCATTTCGTCGAAGGTTATCTGCGGTTTCCAGCCGAGAACCCTCTCCGCCTTCGATGCATCTCCCCGGAGCATATCCACCTCAGTGGGTCTGAAGTATTTCTCATCGATTACGACAGAATCCTTCCAATCCAGACCGACTCTGCCGAAAGCCCTGTCAAGAAGGTCCCTGATAGTATGGGTCACACCGGTGGCGATCACGAAGTCGTCAGCCTCTGGCTGCTGGAGCATTAGGTGCATCGCTCTGACGTAATCCTTCGCATGCCCCCAGTCTCTTCCCGCATCAAGGTTGCCCATGGATAGCCGGCTCTGCCTACCCCTGCTGATCCGCGCAGCCGCAGAGGCAACTTTCCTCGTGACGAAGTTCCTCCCTCTTCTGGGAGACTCGTGATTGAAGAGTATTCCGCTTGAAGCATGGAGCCCATATCCCTGCCGGTAATTGACCACCATCCAGTGAGCATAGAGCTTGGCCGCCGCATAAGGACTCCTGGGGTGGAAGGGAGTATCCTCTCCCTGAGGGGGAGGAGATGATCCGAACATTTCGCTGGTCGAGGCCTGGTAGAAGCGGCACTCACCCACGAGTCCGACCTCGCGAATGGCATCGAGCATTCGCGCAACGCCTATACCGTCAACGTCTCCGGTGTACTCGGGCATGTCGAAGGAGATCCTTACATGGCTCTGGGCCGCGAGATTGTAGATCTCTTCGGGACCGACCTTCTCCAGTATCCTGTTAATGGCGCTTGAATCGGTCATATCGCCATAGTGCAGGAATAGACTCTGCCGATATACGGCGGGATCCTGTATCAGATTCTCAATACGCTCCCGATTGAAACTGCTGGACCGGCGTACGATCCCGTGAACTTCATATCCCTTGTCAACAAGCAATTCCGCGAGGTAGGAGCCGTCCTGCCCCGTAATACCGGTTATCAGCGCTTTCTTCATCCCATCTCCCTGATTGGGGGTACCTTCTTCACCATTACAATACTACCGATGGGTTTCTGTGGAAACGGACAGACCCGATACACGCTGGCGGCCCATATTCACTGGGAGACAGGGAGAAATGTCCGATAGCTGCCGCAGAATTCAGAAAGACGCCATATCCGGAAGCAATCTGATCAGTCGTCTGCGGGAAGCCCCAGCATTTCTCTAAGTCTGCCAAGATACGGCTTGAGCGGCATAATGCCATCATCCCAGGATTCGTAGGAGGTCTCTCCAGCGAGGAAGGCTCCGAGGAGTCTGAGATCAAATCCAGTCACCTCTGTTGAACAGGGCTCAGTATCCTCCAGATCCACTATCAGCACCAGAGCAGGATCATCAACTGCCTCCGAGCAGTAATGACAGAACTGACTCTCAGTCAGCCTGAGATCAAGATCGGTGACAGCCTCTATCCCTGCGAACAGGTCCCTGTCAGTTTCAAGCTGCTGTACCAGTGAGATGGTCCCGTAGTCTTCGTAAATGGTCTTCTCACCGCAGACGGGACAGATGTATTCGATCACTGACGGCCCAGCCACCATCTCATAGCACATCGCACCGTAGATCGGTTCGGGTTCCTCCGCTGTTTCAAGGCTCTCGAGCATTGTCTCCATATCCTGACTCGATGCACCAAGCATCTTGCCGACTGACATGA
>JAOZQW010000022.1:0-5837 GCA_029932015.1 Candidatus Fermentibacteraceae bacterium | reverse complement strand
AGCATTGTCTCCATATCCTGACTCGATGCACCAAGCATCTTGCCGACTGACATGAAGCTGGAAGGAGCTTTCGACAAGCGGCTGATAACAGCGCCTGACCTTGAGGCTGCGAAGGCGGATGCAGAGAGCAGGAACAGGACCCCGATTATCCAGTAAAGCATATCTGACATCTCCTTAGGGTGGAGCGATCTCTCATCATACTGTATACAAATACCGGGCAATTCTATTCAATGCCAGTGTCGCTCAAGCCGGGGTCTTGTCCCGCTGACCGGGCAGGTCTATCTTCCATACATGGGTATGAGAATGAAGATCAACTGGGGTGTGTTCGGAATATTCGGCGTGATCATCATCGGCTTCATCATCGCCGGATTTCTGGTGTCACCTGATGCCAAAACAGACGACGGGCATCCCCTGAACATCTTTTTCTGGGGCATGGCCGGAATGTTTCTTCTCACCAACAGCACGGTCGTTCTCTGGGCATACCTTTCCAACCGCAGGCGTGAGATAAGGGAGAAAACCTGGATGGATGCCGAAGCGACCATCCTGGAGGTTGGCGAGACCGGCACCTACATCAACAACCAGCCACGTCTCAGGTTCAAGCTGTTCGTCAATTCCCCTATCCATCCGCCTGGTGAGGTAGTGCTGAAGAAGGTCATCCCCCTGCTTGCTCTTTCCCGGTATCAGCAGGGAGCCACAGTCAAGATCAAGGTGAGCCCCGATAACCCCGAAGACATAATGCTCCTCTGAAGATTGAGGTCGGACCTCATTTCGTGCTATAAAATGGATTAGACAATCTCATCCACCCCTGATAATGAGAAGATGCAGAAGTTGGCAGCCGCTTAACTAGGTTGGCTAATTGACTTTATAACTGTCTCACAACCGCAGTGCGGGCATTTCACTTCCCTGAGGAAGTCCGCGATTGTTGTGCCCTTGGGCACATTATGCTGGGATTCCCTTTTGCAGTTGGTGCAATCAGCCAAAGCCCTGTAAGTATCCACTATTACCTCTTTCGTAAATACCATAACACATTAGTAGTAAACTATATACTTCAGCAATTGCCGTAGCACAAGTCATGCACGAATTGAGGCCGGGCCTCATTTCGTGCGTATGTCACGTTTTCAGGCCCGGACTCTCCCGGGAACCACAAGCTTCTGGTTATGCAGGTATTCTGAGATAGAAGTCGGTTAGTAACTCCGCAATCGAGCTATTAATGGGTGAGGTATTCTCTCAATGCGGGAGTTTCGCGAAAATAAGAGAGTATCTTCATTGACGGTGGATGAGTTCGGGCAGTATGGTCACTTTCAGGCAGGATTCGGAGGTTTTATCGGGACGAATATGAAAGTTTGGAAAATTTCCGGAATAACTTGAAATCAAGATTCCTATTGCTTATTTCTCAGGATAGGACAACTGTTGCACTGAATACAGTAGACACAACTTTTGTACGAGAGAAACTGGAGACATTTCTATCTGAGCGGGAATCCCTTCTACGGGAGAATCGAGTCTTTTGCGAGTAGGTGCGAAGACTGCCCGAATGAAATTGAAGTATCCGGTATGATAAACAGCATTGTTACTGCTGTTAAAAATGTCAATCGGAAATATTGTATTGAGAATAGTGAAGAATGAAAATACTGTTCGTAGTTACTTATCTCTACCCACGCGGTGGTGACAGTAATCACGCCTTCTCTGTTGTGGAAGGGCTGAGGGAGAGAGGGCACGAAGTACTCTTATTCGGGATGCAGGATGAGAAGAATGTAGTTGATTTACCTGGTCCATTTGCTCCGAGAGTTGATTTTCGTGAGATCCATCAAAAAAAAACACCGAGAGGTCTATTTAAGGCTCTGCGTTCAATTTACTCTTTGCCAGCGAAGAAAGCCGCTGCGGAGTTTATTGACTTGCATGGCCCATTTGACATTGCTCATGTTCACAGCGTTCATCATCAGCTGACCATGTCTGTGCTTGATGCTCTGAAAGTCAAGCACATTCCATTTGTCTGGACACTGCATGATTACAAATTGATCTGCCCGAATACAACATTGTTCAATGAGACTATAGGCAAGAGATGTGAAAATCCCGGCGAGGGATCCCCACTCTGTATTGTCAGAAGGCGGTGTAAGAAAGGCAGCTTCTTAGCTAGTGTTCTAGCAGGAACTGAAAGCGCTTTCAACTATCTTGGTGGATACTACAACTACCCTCAATGCTTCATTTTACCAAGTAGTTTTCTGAAAGAGTTAATTGTGAGTCGGAATGTAACAGATTGTCCTCTCAGAGTTATCCCGAATTTCTCTCCACTGAAGCCTGAAATGAAACCGGAGTCATCAGGCTCGGATTTCTTATTCATCGGCAGATTATCAAGAGGAAAAGGCATTGCACTCCTGATAAGGGCATTTGCTGATTCATATCACAGGATATCAGGGAAGCTGGTAATTGTAGGATCTGGAGATGCTGATAATGAACTCAGAATACTTGCTTCCGAACTGTTGCCAGAAGATAGATATGTTTTTGCTGGTCAGATAGATTCCTCTGAAGAAATCGCACAGTACTATCGTAATGCCAGATGCATGATACTTCCATCTGTATGGTATGAAAATTTGCCCCTTTCGATATTAGAAGCATTCTCTTTTGCAAGACCTGTCATTGCTTCTAATATTGGGGGTATACCGGAAATGGTACTGAATGGAGAAACAGGCATACTGTTCGAACCTGGCTCAGTAGACGGTCTCACAGACGCATTAATACTGCTGAATAACGATACTGAAGCAGCGAAACAAATGGGTATTAACGGATGGAACATGGTAAAAACCGAATTCTCCAAAAATGCGTATATTTCAAAGCTTCTTAAACTCTATTCTGATGTTCTTCAAGGAAGTGAATAACGAATGGAAGCTAATATCATCACCACATATCGCTGTAATGCGCGATGTGGCATGTGCGAGATATGGAAATACCCAACCTCTCCTTCTGAAGAGTTTGATCCTGAAATACTCAGAAAACTGCCAACCGGCATAAAACGTTTGAATATCACTGGTGGTGATCCTACGTTACGGCAGGACCTTCCGAGGATTGTTGAAATTCTTAGCACAAAGACCGATCATCTTGAGATAAGCACAAATGGCTATCTGACTGATGTTCTTGATAAGATTACGCTGAAGCATCCTGAGCTTTGTATCCGGATAAGCATAGAAGGACTTCCCGAAGTAAATGATAGGCTTAGAGGTCTGAAAAACGGTTTTGATCATGCATTACGAACATTCTTGAAACTCAGGGCAAATAGAGTAACAAATCTCGGTTTTGCCATGACGATCTCAGGTGAAAATGTAAGAGATCTCCTTGATGTTTACAATATGTGTGTTCAGATGGATTGCCAGCTAGCCAATGCAGTGGTTCATAATTCTTTCTATTTTCACAAATCCGATAATACAATAGCAAACAAGCAGGAAGCGGAAGAAACAATGAAACAGTTCATTACTGCGCTTCTTACTTCCAGTAGACGAAGTTTTAGGGGGAGAATAAAAGACTGGTTCAGAGCATATATCAATCTGGGTTTACTCCATCATATCAAAGGTGTTAAAAGAACATTGCCATGTGGTGCAGCATCTGAGTCGTTTTTCATTGATCCTCATGGATTCATGCTTGCATGTAACGGCTCAGATGAACCGATGATCATGGGGGATTTGAACACACAGGAATTTGATGAAATCTGGAATAGTGAACAGGCTGATCAGGTCAGGAAGCAGGTTGTGTCCTGCAGAAAGAATTGCTGGATGACAGGCACAGCTGTTCCAGCAATGCGGAAGCATCCGGTTGATCCGGTTAAATGGGTAATATCATCGAAACTCAAAATGCTTCATGGTGAAACACCTGATTTCAGATTGCAGGATGAATAGTGCGAATTGCCATTATCGGATCTAAAGGTATTCCGGGCCATCATGGTGTTGAAGTTGTAGTTGAAAATGTAGCAACTCGACTTGTTGCTCTTGGCCATGAGGTTTCTATTCTAGGTTACAATTCATACTTCAAAGGGCTTGAAACCTATAAAGGCTGTGATCTAATTGGGTTTGATGGATCAGAGCGTTATAGTCTAGAAATGCCTACTCATGTTCTAAAGGAGATAAAATACCTTAGCAATAGAGAAGATAAATATGATTTGGTACATATTCACAGTGTTGATCCATGTATGTTCACCAAATCACTGAGGAAGCTCTATCCAATCGTTGCAACCTCTCACGGACGAGTATATATGCGTGAAGAAGTTGGAGTGATTCGCAAAATGGCTTCCAGACTTGCTGAACGTAATTTCATGAATACTGGACAAGTTATAACTGCAGTGTCTCCCATTGATGCGAAGTACTATAGAAGAAAGTATGGGAGGGAAGTTAATTACATTCCAAATGGTCTTAATACGCCTTCTGGCATTTCAACTGAACCCTTAGCTAAATGGAGCCTCGAACCCGATAGATATATTTTGTTCTCTGCTGGAAGGATCATCCCTTCAAAGGGATTGCATTTGGTTATTGAAGCCTATTCGAAGCTGAATGTTGATATTCCTTTGGTTGTTGTTGGTGGACCGGGATATGATGGGTCATACTATCAGCAAATGCGGAAAACTGCATCTGACAAAGTGATTTTCACGGGCTTTATTTCGGATGATTCTTTATGGTCTGTCTATGCTAACACAATGGTTGCTTTGTTTCCTTCTGATTATGAAGCTCAAAGCATGACTTTACTAGAATTGATCAGCCTAAACATACCTGTTATTTACAGTGATATTCCAGAAAATCTTGCTGTTGCAGATAACATCGGGATCCCATTTTATAATGGCGATTCAGATTCACTTAGAGATAAAATGTTGTTCTTCTTTGACAATTACGCTATGGAGCAGTCAAAAACGCTTACCCTATCTCATTCTATCAGGAGTGTGCATAATTGGGATAGAATCGTGAATCTCTATTTGAAGTGTTATGAAAGAGCCAGATCCATTCATTGAGCCAATTTGCTGTTTTCCACAGGAGTATTGCTATTGAAGAATACAAAACCAATAATTGTTGGCGGTTGCATGCGGTCTGGCACTACTCTCCTTAGTGCAATACTTGACAGTCACCCAAATATCGCATGTGGATATGAAACTGAGATGTTTACTGTAAATAACCCTATTCGGAATATCATCTACAGTCTTAAGTTGGGTGATGGGATAACTAATGAATTTCCCAGGAAAGCCTTCGAAAAAGTAAAGCATCGCTTGATTAAATACCCTCACATCGATGCACTTGATATCGAGAAAATATACAAACGATGCAAAAGCAATAGAGCTGAATTCGCTTCTTCCTTTTTCGGTCAATATGCAAGCTCAAAAGGGAAACTACGATGGGCAGAGAAATCACCCGGGAATACTTTTCATATGCATGCATTGATGGAATTACTGCCTTCTGCGATATTTGTTCATATTGTCCGAGACTTCAGAGATTTCTATCTTTCAATCAAGAAATATGCTAAACATCGGAAACGTGGCTATTCAATGTTAAGGGCTGCATACTATTACAGAAGGAATACTTTAGTATATGAGCAAGCCTTGGCAATGCAGGATCGATGCATAATTATTCGCTACGAGGATTTGCTTTTATCGTTTCAAGATACATTAGAGAAACTATTTGAATTTCTGGGAGAAGAAACATCAGAGAAATGTCTGGAATTCTGGAAATATCAACATGACATTTCAAGGAAATATCATGTGTCAAAAGCTCAGGAAGCCATCGACGAATCAAACTGCTTCAAATATCGAAAGGAAATGTCTGAATTAGAGCAGAAGTTCTCATGGTATCTATGCGGAGATGTTATGAGGA
>JAOZQW010000536.1 GCA_029932015.1 Candidatus Fermentibacteraceae bacterium | reverse complement strand
ACCCGGATTCAAGTCCCAAGTGCAACAGCCAGTAGTTTCGACACCCCGAAGAATACTTCATGAGGTGTCCTGAAGCCCAGTTTCTTTCTGGGTCGATTGTTGAGACGATCTGCTGCTGACTTCACCTCCTCCCGAGTGACATTCGTCAGTATCCTGCTCTTCGGGAAGTACTGACGGATCAGTCCATTCGTGTTCTCGTTGGTTCCCCGCTCCCATGAAGAGTACGGATGTGCAAAGTAGATCTTTGTATCAAGGGCCTTGGCAATCTTCTCGTGATCGGTGAACTCCTTGCCGTTATCGACGGTCATCGTAAGGACCTTGTCTTCGATCGGACCAAGCTCTGAG
Source organism: Candidatus Fermentibacteraceae bacterium (assembly GCA_029932015.1). Lineage (GTDB taxonomy): Bacteria > Fermentibacterota > Fermentibacteria > Fermentibacterales > JCC-6 > JAOZQW01. Next base: position 745 of record JAOZQW010000536.1, on the reverse strand, counting down.
GTCATCACTTCCCTGACCGCATGAGCCTTCCTGCGAGGCACGGAGCCGAGGACTGTGTACAGTGACTTGCGCTCGACCATGGTCACCAGTGCGCCCTTGTGACCCTTGCCGATAACTGTATCCCCTTCCCAGTCCCCGATGCGCTGCCTTCTGTCTACGATTGCAGGGCGCTTATCTATCGATATCCTGTTGGGGATCACTCCTCTACGGTCTCTGGCACCTCCATAGCGCTTGCGGCGCTTCTTCTGGCAGCGGAGATGCTGATGCAGGTCTCCTCCTGCTGCCTTGTCAGCATAGATGTACTGGTAGATCGTCTCGTGACTGATGGTATTGCCGTGCTCCAGAACCAGTCGACCTGATATCTGCTCAGGGCTCCAGTCCTCCCGGATCAGTTGCTCAACGCTCGGCCAGAGTGGACTGCTGAAGCGTGAGCGGACCTTTGCCGACCTCCGGGCAAGAGCACTCCTGTTAGCCTGGTTGGGGCAGTACTCATGCTCTCCGCTGTTACGGCGGAGCTCCCTGTAGACCGTAGACTTGTCACGACCCAGGCGCTGGGCGATCTCACTCCGGCCCTGGCCTGCTTGCATGTAGGCGTAAATCAGGTATCGTTCTCCTTGGGTGAGCTGTACATAAGATCTCATCAGTGCTCCTTTGGGTTAGGCTCCGTTGGATGTTGCTGATGATTCTACAACAGCTCACCCACCAGGCCTATAGCCCTTTGTTGCACTTACGAGTTGAATCCAAG
>JAOZQW010000262.1 GCA_029932015.1 Candidatus Fermentibacteraceae bacterium | reverse complement strand
GGACTACCAGATCGTCGGCGATGAGCGGCGACACTTCGATGACAGGGAAGAGGCGGCTGCCGCACTTGGGGAGGTGATCGACCATGATGCTCGGTGATCTCGCGAGGGCAATGGAAGGCCGACTGCATCCCGGATTCGAATCAGCCAGGGTGGGATCCGTCATCATTGACTCGAGACAGGCTTCCCCCGGTTCGCTCTTCTTCGCCCTCAGGGGAGAGCGGACGGATGGGCATGAGTATGCCGCTAATGTCCTGCAGACAGGCGGATATCCCGTTGTTTCCCGTGGAGAATGGCCGGAGGGTGCCATCATCGTCGAGGATGTTGAAGAGGCGCTGCTCAAAGCTGCTTCCTGGAGAAGGGGAAGAATGCAGTCGAGGGTGATCGGCATTTCCGGTTCGAGCGGCAAGACCTCCACCCGCAGACTCCTGATCGCCGCACTGAGTGAAGAATTTTCGGTATTCGGGACCAGCGGCAACCTGAACAATCACCTTGGTCTTCCCCTCACCATCCTCAGTACACCTGAACCCGATCCCGACATCGTCGTTCTCGAGATGGGAATGAACCATCCAGGGGAGCTGACCATTCTTGGAAAGACTGCCATGCCCACCGACTGCATGGTGACGAACATAGGTACCGCACACATCGAGTATTTCGACTCAAGAGACGGTATTGCAGAAGCCAAGGCGGAGCTGATCGCTCAGACAGGCATAAACGGCATCTGTGTCATTCCCGTCTCCGAGCCGATACTGCTGAGAGAAGCCGAGAGAAAGGATCTGACCATTCGTTTTGCTGGTCCAGGCGGTGATGGCTGGGTCGAAAGGACCGATCAGGGACATCGGCTCATGCCCTGGGGCATTGAAATGGATCTTCTGATGGCAGGTGCCCACAATTATCGCAATGCTGTTTCAGTGGTGCTCATGGCTGAAGCCATGGGCGTTCAGGCAAGTACTGCGGTCCGATCGATGGAGCAGGTTATACCTCTTGCGGGCAGGGGCCGGAGAGTAACTGCAGGCAGAGTCACGATCCTGGACGAGAGCTACAACGCCAATCCGGAGTCAACCGCCGCCTGTCTTGATGCGCTTGCCGCTCTTGAGGGGGATAGAGGGGCTGTTCTCGGTGACATGAGGGAGCTTGGACCTGCAGCTCCCGGATATCACCGCAGCATCCTTAAAAGGGCCGACCTTATCGGTCTTCGCTTCCTTATCCTCACCGGACCTGTCTATGCATCTGTTAGCGATACGGTTACGGATACTCCAGTCATCCTGGCATCGGACTGGCAGGAAGCTCTCGAGAGGCTGCTCTCCATAAGTCCGGATGGATGCACAGTGCTTGTCAAGGGTTCCAATTCGCTAGGGCTTGGCGAACTGGTCAAGGCAATGGAGGAGGACTGATGTTTTACTGGCTTCTCTACCCGCTTCGTGATTCCGTTTCCCTCTTCAATCTTTTCGGCTATATCACTTTCAGAGCTGCGGGAGCTACATTCACTGCCTTGATCATCGCTTTCGTTCTCGGACCACCTGTCATCCGGTTCCTTCGCAGGCATCAGATCGGCCAGACAGTGAGGGATGATGGTCCTGCCACACATCTGAGCAAACAGGGGACACCGACAATGGGAGGTCTCCTGATACTGATGTCGGTGCTTGTACCGGTGCTTCTCTGGGGCAGGCTGGACAGCAGGTCTCTCCTGGTTGTTCTCGTGACTACTATCTGGATGGGGCTCATTGGTCTTCTGGATGACTACCTTAAGGTTGTCAGAAGGTGTTCGAAGGGGCTAGTGGGCAGGTACAAGCTTATCGGTCAATTCGTGCTGGGCCTCGGAGTCGGTGCATGGCTCTGCTTCAGTCCTGTTGTCCCCGGTGATCCTGTTGCTGCTCCTGCCTTGATGCCTTCGGTCCGGTCCATAGATCTGGAGTCAGCTGAGAGCATAGATATCAGCTCAACTGAAACAACACTGCCATTCTTCAAGAACATCAGGATCGATTTCGGCATTCTCTATATCCTATTTGTCGCTCTTGTTCTTGCCGGGACCGCGAATGCGGTGAACCTCTCGGATGGTCTGGATGGTCTGGCAACAGGGGTCAGTCTCTTCTCAATACTGACCTTCGGTGTCATGGCCTACCTTCTTGGACACCTCAACTTCGCGGAATATCTGCATTTCTCATATCTGCCCGGTGTCGGGGAGATCACTGTATTTGCCGGTGCCATGGTCGGTGCATGTCTCGGCTTTCTCTGGTTCAATGCTCCCCCTGCCTCAGTTTTTATGGGGGATACAGGCTCTCTTGCACTCGGCGGCGCAATAGGTTCAATGGCGGTTGTTACAAGGACGGAATTCCTCCTCTTCCTCGTCGGCGGGATCTTCGTTGCGGAGGTTGTAAGTGTGATCGTTCAGGTCAGCTGGTTCAAGCGGACAGGGAAACGGGTTTTCAGGATGGCTCCGCTCCATCACCACTTCGAACTTCTCGGCTGGGCAGAGAGCAAGGTTGTTGTTCGCTTCTGGATAATCGCCGGTATTCTGGGACTCCTGGGTCTCACAACCCTGAAGATCAGGTAGGCGCATGAGATACTGGAGGAATGGCGGCAGGAGCTTCGGAGTGCTGGGGCTCGGAAGGAGCGGACGGGCTGCAGCGGAACTGATCCTCTCCCTCAGCTCAGAAGCGATCGGACTCGATGAGGCTCCATCTGCCGAGTGCGACGCCTGTTCCAGGGTAGTGACAGGTACTGAGCCTATCCTGGATATGCTCCCAAGCATCGATGGTCTTGTTATCAGTCCCGGCATCGATCCGGCCTCTGCCATCCCCGCATTTGCCGTCGAGATCGGTCTTCCTGTTATTGGTGAGATCGAGCTTGCATACAGGAATACAAATGCACCTGTCCTTGCCGTGACTGGATCCAACGGCAAGACGACGACCGCCGAGTGGCTTGGACATGTCCTTCGGAAGGCGGGTCTCGATGCGGTGGTCGCAGGGAATACAGGATATCCCTTCAGCAGCGCCGTACTCGATAGAGCAGATGCGGACCTGTTCGTACTCGAGGTCAGCAGCTACCAGCTGCAGACGGTCGACCTGTTCCATCCAGTTGGTGCAGCGATACTCAATATCACGCCTGACCACCTTCAGAGGCATGGAGGCATGGAGAACTACAGGGAGGCCAAGGCAAGGGTATTCATGAACATGGCTGCTTCCGACATCCTCGTTCTGAACGGAGATGATCCAGGTTCCATCCCGCTCTCAGGCAGGACTTCAGGACTCGAGCTCCAGTTCAGTGTAAAGAGAAAGGTTTTCAACGGTGCCTGCTCCGACGGAGAGTACGTCTATTCGGTCCTTGACGGGGTTTACGAGAGAGTGATCCGTGTTGGGGATATCTCCCTGCCCGGCATTCACAATCTCTCCAACGCACTTGCCGTGACCTGTCTGGCAGGGAAAGCCGGGCTCACCCCTGAGCGCATTGCTCCAGGTCTGGCGGATTTTCCCGGTGTCGTTCACAGGATTGAACACATAAGACGACTTGATGGAGTGAACTGGGTGAATGACTCCAAATCCACAAATCCGGAGTCGCTTGTTGCGGCTCTCGAGAGCTTCAGCGGTGGGATTGTTCTCATAGCCGGTGGCAAGGCGAAAGAGGTCGATTACTCGATCCTGAACACGCTTCTTGCGGAGAAAGTGGCGGCCATAATCCTGATCGGCGAAGCTGCCGACCGTCTCAGGGAAGCCTGGTCCGGATCTGCTCCGGTTCATAAAGAGCAGGGAATGGAAAAGGCTGTTGCAAGAGCCAGGGAGATCAGCGTCTCCGGGAATACCGTTCTGCTATCCCCGGCCTGTGCCAGTTTCGACCAGTATTCCAGCTTCGAGGA
>JAOZQW010000535.1 GCA_029932015.1 Candidatus Fermentibacteraceae bacterium | reverse complement strand
TACACAGGCATTGTTGCATATCTAGAAGAGTATCCTGATCCGTCGAAGGAATGCATTGAATGGATCCGGGATGAGTATGTAATAAAGTACATGAAAAAGGGCATCTGGGAAGATCCAGATAAAATGCGATCAAATAGCAAATTCTACTATAAAAAGGAAAATCAACGGAAGTTAATCAAGCAACTCAAGGCACTTTTGGGAACCTGAATGTCGATATGATTGGTTGAATCTGAGCATTTTCCGATAGTCGGTATTGCGCTGCATTTCCTGTGTGACTATCCTCCCTGCATGGATGACTGGTTGTCGCGCAGCAAAGTTCCCGGGGTTTACGGAATACAAGCCGTAAGATTCCGCATTGAGAGCGGTGTGCCTTCGATAACAGAAGCTCCACTTGTTGCAGGGTTATTTCGACAGGCTGTTCTTTCAAACATCGGCAAGCTTGAAGGCTACTACAACATTCCCTCGGTACTGAGCGGGAAGGGTGAATTCCAAACGGTGCGCTCTATGAGTCACCGGCATGCTCATTATCTCTGCGAGCCTGAGCTGAGGTGTGGGAGCGTTACGCATCTATGCCTCTACATCCAGGAAGGTATCCCTCCAGAACTGTTTCCGGACCTGGCCACCATCAGAAAGTTATGGTCAGTACAACTGGGAGATCTGCATCTCGAACCGGAGGAGTACGATCCATATCAGTACTGCAGACTGCTGAGCCATGCGAAGGAATGGACCTCAATAACACCGTTCATGCTCGGCAGACATCTGAGGATTAAACGCAGCGAGAAGCACTCCCAGGACATTTACGATGACGCACTGGAGAGGGAACTCGAGAAGCAGGTGAGATCAGAGCTAAAGCAAAGGGGCTTTCCCTCGCCAGTCTCGGTGGAGTTCGACAGGAGTAATGGGGTGCAGTTCGGCTGTCAATTTCTATTCTGGAAGGACTTCTGTAGGAGCAGGACAGGTACGGCACCTGGTCCAGCCGTGAAGTACGGTCATGGGTTCAGGCTTGTCTTCAGAAAACCAGTGAGAGGTCCACTGGCAATAGGGTACGGCTGTCATTTCGGACTAGGAATGTTCCTTCCAAGCCGGGTGCTG
>JAOZQW010000261.1 GCA_029932015.1 Candidatus Fermentibacteraceae bacterium | reverse complement strand
CCTCTCCTTGACCTCAGACTGGCCATCTCTGCCGATCACGACATTCTTCGCAGTACCTCCATTGGTGAGCGGGATCGTACTGGAGGAGACATTTCGGCCTCTATCGGCCATTCAGGCATCGCAGCTGTCAACGGTTCCGCGAGGCTCAGTCTCAGTGATGACGGTGAGCCCATGACGGGACTGCTGCTGAATGCAGGTCTTCCGCTTGCCGATTCGTTTATCAGCTTCCATCTCAGCGGGTCGAAGGGATTCCGCCGACCGACCTTCAACGATCTCTACTGGCCGGAGGATGAATTTGCGATAGGCAATCCCGTGCTGCTCCCTGAAACTTCCCTGGAGGCGGAGGCTGGAGCGGTACTGGCCGGCATTGGTCCGATCAGGCTCTCGATCACCGCTTTCCTCGCGGTCACTGACGATCTGATCAGATGGGAGCCAGGCGAAGTGGGTAAATGGTCTCCGGTGAACGTGGCAAGAGCCCTCAGAAAAGGCATCGAGAGCGAGGTGTGGTTCACTCTGGGCAGCTTCGGTCTCTCAGGGACATTCACACTTCTCAAGGTGACTGACAACGATCCTTCCTCGACGAATTACCAACGAGTACTTCCTTACACACCGGACTACACATTCGGCATCCTTGCCGATGCTGATATCTGGAAAGGGCTCACCCCCTGGCTTTCAGTGGATGGCATGGGCCTCAGGTTCAAGAACTACAGCGAAACCTCATGGCTTCCAGCCTATTCACTCGTATCTGCAGGTATCAGGATACCTCTTCCAGTGTACAGTGGATTCACACTGGGCATCTCCGGCACGAATCTGCTGGATGAGGAGTACGAGGAGACGAACGGCTATCCCGGAGAGCCGAGGACACTGCGAGCAATGGTGCAATGGAATGGCGAGAGATAACTGGAGCGACAATACCAATAGATACCTGGAAGGAATGCATGATGAGAATCCTGTCTGAACTGAAAAAATGTCTGAAATTCGCTCTGATCTCCGGATTTCTCCTTGCAGCAGTATTTACGGGCTGCAACAATCCCGCAGAACCCGAAGAGGGACCGACACCCTCAGGTCCGGTCATTGCGTGGTTCAACGGGCTGAGCGCCACGGTGGACCTCTACTTTCCGGTGAGCGACTCCCTGGTCACAACTGCATACATTACCGGGGATGTGCCAAATGATCTGCTCTACCTTGGATCGGACAAATTCGCAATTCTGAGTTCCACTTCCGCTGTTCTTCAGGTCGTTGATCTCTCAGTGTCGGGATCACTCCTGCACGAGATTGCTTTCCCAGTGGGCAGCAATCCATGGGCGATGGCAACAGGTGATGGCAAATTATGGGTGACCCTGATGCTCACGAACCAGATCGTATCCATATCAACTGCGGACTGGACTCTTGATAGTGCAGCGGTGGATGTTCCCGACTACCCTTACGGAATCACCCTTGCAGAGGGAAATATCTTCATCAGCCATGGTGATTACTGGCCGGAGATTACCCCTGGGGGTATAACAGTTATTGATGCAGTGACGCTGGAGGAAACCGGGTGGATCGATACAGGCCAGAACACGACTGATCTATGGTACTGCAGCGAAACGGGCAACATTCATGCATTCTCATCCACATACACGGATGATGGTGTTGTTTCTATTATCGATCCAGCCACCGCAACAATCTCAGCTCAGGTGCAGACCGGAGGAAATCCGCAGTCACCCGTCAGAGTGGGTAGCACTTTCGCCTGCTGTAATGCCTTTGGATCAACAGTGTTCTTCTACGACGAATCCGGATCACTTCTATCCACATGGGAGCCCGATTCATCCCTTACTCTGGCAGGCATCGCTGTTAGCGGGGATACTCTCTATATGACGGATTTCAATGCGGACATGGTCTACATGGCTGAATGGGATACCAGGACCATTCTTGATTCGCTTATTGCAGGAGACGGACCGCAGGGTATTGTAGCTGTAGACAGGTAGGACCGAGCTACCCTGATCAGAGACTCATCCGCTCCGATAATGACCGGGGCGGGTGAGTTTCGTATGATATGCTCCGAATTCAAATTGGAGGTGACATTGGCTTCCCTTTCGTGCGATCTTCACATACACTCAAGGTACTCCCGTGAATCCGGACTGTGGCTTCTCAGGTCCCTGAAGGCGCCGGAGAGCTTCACTCCGCCAGAGCTCATTTATGAACTGGCTCGGAAACGCGGGATGGACCTTGTCACGATCACTGACATCAACACAATCGATGGATGCCTGAGCATAGCTCATCTTCCCGGTGTATTCCTCAGTGAGGAAGTGCGCACGTATCTTCTTGGAAATCGCACAGTCGTTCATGTGCTGGTCTTCGGACTGACGCCGGAGCTTCACGAGGAGATGAGAGTGGTCAGGGATTCCTTCCATGCTCTCATTGAGTTCCTGAGAGACCATGGACTGGCCCATTCACTGGCGCATCCGTTCTATTACCCCGGAGCAGAACTGACCCCTGATGAATTCGCAATGGTGGTCAGGGAAGTGGAGCTGGTGGAGTCACTGAACGGAACACGCTCCTCATTCGAGAACGAAGCGGTGGTGCCGCTGGTCAGAGCTCTAAGGAAGGACCCTGGATTCAGTGGATTCACCGCCGGATCAGACGACCACTGCGGAAGGTTCATGGGATATACATGGACAGAAGTGGATGGGGCTTCAGACATCGAGAGCTTCATCAAGGGTCTGCGACATGGTAAGGGACTCACTGGGGGAGAGTACGGTACTGCAGTCCGTTCGGCTTACTCCGTCTACTCGATAGCCTACACATTCTACAGGGACAGACTGACTTCTAAGAAAGCCCCCGCTCTGGCTACCATGGCGGCTGACAGATTTTTCAGACCTGCATCAAGCTCCGATACAGGTGAGCCTACTCTATGGCATAAAGCTGATTTTCTCTTTCACCAGCTGATAAAAAAGGCGAAAAAGTCAGGCGAGTCAGATTTTGAGACCATATTTGCAGACCAGCTCATCGAGATCGGCAAGGATCTGAATCTGAGGTCCGGAAGTCCGGAACTGGAGACAGAAGGCATAGACGAGCGAACTTTCGAGATCCTGAACATGCTCAGCAACAGACTCCTGCAGCACTACTCATCACTTCTTGTCAAAAGAGTCTCGGATGCCAGGTTCCTCGATGCTCTGGAGGCTTTCACTGCGCTTCTCCCAGTTATACTCCTCAATGTCCCCTATCCTCTCGCCTACCTGAACAGGCGGAAGGGGAGGGAGGCTGTTCATGAAGTTGTGGCCGAGACCGCCCCTGAGCTTGCTGATTCTCTTGACTCCGGCGACAGGAGGGTCTGGTTCACCGATACGATCGATGATCTGAATGGTGTATCGAGAACTATCCAGAAATACAGCAGACTCTCCGTTGAAACCGGGCGGGAGCTTGCAGTCGTAGCCAGCCAGAGCCGACCTCTATCATTCCCGGGATGGGTAGTCAATTTCCCGCCGATCAAGGAGTTCCCTGTCCCTGATTACCATTCGAAGCTTCTCTCGGTACCGCCTTTCCTCGAGGTGCTCAGGTTCGTAGAGAAGGAGGATTTCGGAACTATCTACATCTCCACTCCCGGCCCGGTGGGATTCGCAGCACTAGGTATTGCTAAGCTGCTCGGAATTCCCTGTGCCGGCATCTATCACACCGACCTTCCGAGACATGTCAATCACATCATTCAGGACGGCAAGATGGGGGATTTCATTGGTTCTGGTGTCTCCTGGTTCTACAACACCGTTGATCTTGTCCTCGTACCTAGCAGTTATTACATGGATGACCTTGAAAGTATGGGTGTTCCAAGGGAGAGGATGAAGCTCTTCCCGAGAGGGACCGACTGCACTGTCTTTTCTCCCGACCACCGCTCCGAGGAGTTCGTCT
>JAOZQW010000534.1 GCA_029932015.1 Candidatus Fermentibacteraceae bacterium | reverse complement strand
GCATATGGTGAGCAACGCCTGGGATTATACCTGGTCAAGTGCACGCTACTCAATGGATCTAGAGGGTTGTGATCCACTTCTTGAGTCTGAAGACATTCCCAAGATCGAGAACTGGGAGGAATACTTATCGGAGCAACCGAATAGGGAGATGGAGAAAGCTCTCAGGGAGACCACCTATAGCGGAAAACCATGTGGTTCGACCGAGTTCCTTGAGATGATCGAAAAGAAGCTGGGAATAAATCTTCAGAGGAAACGGGGTCGTCCCAAGAAGAAGTAGGATCTATTGATGAAAATGGTGCCATCCACCCTTATCACCATTACTATTTCACCATTACTTCGGGTGCAATAATGGTGGGTGGCACCATTTGTTATGGGAGGGGTGGTGCCTCGATGGAGAAAAGATCGAAGTTGTTCTCTCCGCCCTCTCGATCTGAAGAGAAGGCAAACCATCCGAAGCCCGGGTTCCATGCAGGATAGATATCCGTTCCCGGATCGTCGGTGACCTGGATGAGTGTGTCACTATGAATGTTTCCTATCCAGATGTCCCATTGTCCCGAGCGGTCGGAGGCAAACGCAAACCAGTCATTCTCAGAACCCCAGCATGGGTGAATGTCATCGGAGGCGTCAGAGACGACTGAATGGGCATCCGATCCATCAGGTCGAACTATCCAGATATCAGAGCTGGTGCCATCATCAAGCTGGAAGAGAACCCATTCACCATCTGGTGAATACGAAGGTCTCAGACAGTCAGCATCTGTCTGGTATACTGCTTCACAGTACATACTGTCTTCATCATAAGCACCAGCCCAGAGGCCCCAGTTATTGTTGGTGAATGTGGACATCAGAAGGGTGTCCCCCGCCTGATTCCAAGTGGGATGAAGGTGAAGTTCACCATTATCGAGCACTACCTTTATACCGCCGATATTACCAGGGATGGTTCTGACCTCTGAGAGAGAATCTCCTGACCATGCGGTATAGACTATCTTCCCCTCTTCTGCATTCCAGGCTCCGTTGGGTCCTGCCGACTCATTGAGTTCAGAGGAAGTGATGATAGCTGGAGTGCTCAGACCATCGAAACCATAGAGGCATGGGGACAGCGAACCA
>JAOZQW010000260.1 GCA_029932015.1 Candidatus Fermentibacteraceae bacterium | reverse complement strand
TCCCCGCTCCGCAACCTGCTGGATAGCGGATTCCATGCTCGGTTTCTACAGCGCCCAGGTCCGAGAAGACATAGATCCTTGTTGCAGTTTCACCCAGTGATATTTCAGGTCTGGCCAGGCCATATCGAACGGCCCTGAATGAGTCCTCCGGATAACCTCTCAGGGAAGTCTGACCTCCGAGAAGAGGAAGAAGACCTGTAAACCAATCCCCTGCAAGAACTCCCCCTCCCAGCAATGAGCCGCCAAGACCAATTGAACCGCTGAACCAGCTTCCGGACAGGTCGACGGTACCCATCGAAAGAATACCGGTGGAATCACCGCCTGAGCGGTCTCCGATCCTGGCTTCCATCAGCAGGTCTGCACCAAGCCATCCCTGGGAAACCCTTGATCCGGGCCTGTACCTGAATCCGGCCAGACCGAAATCGTACCCCTGTTCGGCGTCCCCAGGGGGGAAGCCCCTCCATAAGCCTGCGCCAACCCTCATTTCCAGTTCGTCCATCTCCCAGATAAGGGAGATACTCCCCTCCCTGTTCACCCACGAACTCTCTGGAGTCTGCTGGGAGATCGATAGCTCTGCTGAGAGCGGCACTCCCATAAGCCAGGGTTCCCGGTAACGCAGGAGAGCGTTAAGCCCTCCCCATTCTGTAGTCCTGGCGGATACTTCCAGTTCTCTTGCCGTTCCGACAAGATTGCTGAACAATGCATCACCGCCCCCCTGCACGATGCTACCGTCCCAGCCCATGGAGGCAGAGAAGTAACCCGATGGCGCTTCTGTGATATGCTGCACGATGACCAGATCACCGAATTCACCGAGCAGAAGGGTGGTCTCGTCGACATCCTCCACAAATGGGAGCCTGGCGAGTCTGGTTTTCCATTCAGCGACATCCTCCCCGCTGTAGGGCTCACCGGGACGCGTACTGAGAAGTCTGGTGAAGACTACCGGCTTTGTTCCGGGTGCTCCCTCTATCCGAACCTCCTCCAGAAGCGCATGCCGCCCAGGCACGATGCTGACGTAAAGAGTATCCGTACAGCTGAAGAAGAGTCCGACAGTAACGAAGGGATAGCCCCTCGACAGATACCATGCCAGCGCATCTTCCCGCAGCAAGGTGAGGCAGGAATCTACAGCTGAGATGGTGCTGTAACCCAGCTCGGCGGGTTGAGGCAGGGGCGGACTGCCGATAATGATCACGGTAGCAGGGGGCACCTCTCCAGGTGACCCCAGAAGCAGGAGAACGACAAGTGTGATCAGAAGCTCACCGTCCCTTCAACTCCAGCTCTATGGACCCAGTCTTTTCCAGCACTTCTTCGACCGAGATAGAAGAGGTTGACATCAAGTCCGGCAGAGATGGCTTTCCCGCCTCGCACGGCAGTTCTCCAGGAAAGACCGTATCCCTCTCCATCGAAGAACCAGGACGGAAGGTGACCGTTACCTGGGATGTATCCCGCCGTGACTTCAGCAGATACGGTCCAGCCGGCACCGACCCAGGAGAAATGGGGACCGCCCTCGTAGAACCAGTCAGCCAGTCCTGACTTCTCCTCAGTCCGACGTTCAGCTGCAGCCAGTATCCCTATCTCAGAGCCCGGATTGAGTATCAGTGCGGGGTCCATCTCCACCCTGAAGCCACGAATGTCCAGGGGAGTGTAGAGCTCTTTCTCCTCTCGCCAGACCGATGCTGAAGAGTAGAGCGCAATATCTACAGCAGGTCTGAATTCGGATGTTGTTCTCAGGGACCACCTGCGTGTACTCCTCAGGCCAGCTCCGCTGTAGGGTATGCGCTCGTCGGAGTAACTGCCCATGCTGGATACCCGTCTTAGAAATCCCTCGCTCCATCTCCACCATGGGCTTAGATCGATGCTGTATCCGCCCTCTGTCTCCTGATCAAATGCATTAACAAGGAGGAGAGTCCCCGTTCTGTCGGCTTCACCGCTTGATGACAGTCTGATCGAAGTATTCAGGCCGTCGAATGCTCCCCCGGATGTGACCGACATCTCGAGGGAGGCTGAAGTCACACTCCCGTCAGCGGTTCCGGGCTGGTAGCTGACTTCGTAGTCTCCATCAGGATCAGGATAGTACTGACCGGTCTCAGGATCAAAGCTGTAGCTCCCCTCACCCTCGCCCACCCAGAGGTAAATAACCAGGAGGGATCTGCTCAGGGTGCCTGAGCCACTGTATACACTCTGCAGCCAGACTTCACCGACCGTTCCGGAAACCGTTATCCCGATAGCATCAGCCTGCAGTTCTCCTCCAGCCTCATAGGATGTTGAAGAGTGTTCAGCCACACCGCTGAACCTCCATGCACCTTTTGAAGCACTGCCCTCTATTCTTCCCCTCCAAACGGAGAAGGGGCCTGAAGCAGAGCCTGACCTTCTGTCATCCTGCAGTTCGAATCGAAGAGAGGAGCTTCCTCCTTCGAAGTTGTATTCTGTACCTGCAAAACCGGTGAGGATGTCCCCTGAGAGGCTGTCCTCCCATGACTCGTCTGTCCTGGATGCTCCGACGAATGGACAGAATCGGCCTATATCGAGGTCAAGCGAGAGACCTGCACCGTGCAGACTGCCCTCACTGAGGGTGGATGTCCCCCTGCGTCTGACGAGCCTGGCCTCAAGAACCGCTCCAAGTGCTCCTGCTGACTGGCTGGAACTGAGCGAGAAACGGTCTATCATCCCCCCGCTTTCAGGGAATCTCCCTCCAGCGCGGATCATGAGTGGAGCGCCGCCGGTGAAGAGCTCGATCTCGTCATCCCGACTCGCCCATCCCGAAGGGAGAGTCCAGGAGGCAAGAGCGCTGTCGGGGTCCAGTTCACCGGGAGGTGAGTAACCGGAAGTGACCTTTCTGCCCCTGACACCGAAGGCCGGACCATCGATCCAGAGATCGGCTGCAGCAAGTCCCTGAAGACAGGCACCGCCCCGGGTGGTTGAGTCCGGATTGAAAAGATTCCCCGTCCTCTCGGAAACGGCAGCCTGAAAGTCTCCATAGATCGGTCCCGAGGTCAATTCGACTGAAACACCGCCAGTACGATAGCCCTCAGGTATCTGGATATAGCGCCGGGGCAGATGAGTACCGCTACCCTCCCCTGCCCATGCATAGCCGCCGATCGTGGAGTTGTAGATATAGTCTCCCGAACCATCCGGAGGTCTTCCGAATACGACTTTCCATTCCCCCAGCGAAGGACCCCTGAAAACGTATCGGTCAAGACTGTCCCTGTCATAGCTTCCACCTCCCGGACCTGCGTACTCCGCACCTTCCAGCCAGGCTTCCTCCGGATTCTCTCCTGCATGGGAGAGGACCTCTATCGCCTCAGATGAAAGGACAAATCCGAGGGGGGAGTCTCTGTCATCCTCAACAAGAAGTCCTGTAAACGTAAGTGCAGCCGAATCCCAGCTTCCCTGGACAGATGCCGTCATGAGATCCTTCCGAAACCCGTCTCCCCGCTGGAAATAAGTGACCTCGACCCTCTGATCCACCCTTATGAGTCTTCTGGAGGTGAAGGTGAGAAGGCCTGCGGTATACTCCATTTCATAGTCCGCCGCGGCACCTCTATCGAGAAGGATCCCGTCCAGCCAGACTCTCTCGGTTCCAGGGACGATCTCCCATCCTCCAGAGATATCGTATGGTCCCTGGACACCTTCCTGCGTGAGCAGGTCCTTCCTTCTCAGATCCTCCGCGGAGGTACCGTAACCCGCTCCTGCCGTCAGCCAGTCCATAGGATCACCGTAGAGCTCTACACCACTCAGCTCCCGTCTCCAGGCCAGGGGACCTGTCTCACCGTTCTCTCTCTCCCAGTCCATGTCACCGAGCCTGACCCTCCAGCGCTCTGCCTGGACACTGAAGAATATCCTGTCAAGCTGGGAGACTAGCTCTGATGAGGAAACGCCGGAGAGGTTCCTGTCCGTTACACTCCCTGT
>JAOZQW010000259.1 GCA_029932015.1 Candidatus Fermentibacteraceae bacterium | reverse complement strand
GGTTGAGATCCCTTTGGCCTCCATGACAGCCAGGGACATCTCAGAAAGTAGTGATACCTGTCTCCCTGAGGATCCGGCATGAGCATCCCCCTTCAGCCCGTGTGCGGACTGAAAATAGGTGCTCTCCATGGCCTGTTTTCGGGTTTGACGTTCAGCCGATATGCATACTGCAGTTACTTCTGCCATCTGTACTCACCCGACTTCCCGCCGCTCTTCTCAAGAAGTCTTACCCCACCGATCTCCATACCTCTATCAATGGACTTGGTCATGTCGTAAACGATCAGGAGTGCGGTACTCACGCCAAGCAAAGCCTCCATCTCGAATCCTGTGCTGTCCACACCTTCCACCGAGCAGAGAACCTCCAGCCTCCTGTCATCCTGCTGAAATTCCATGGAGACTGAGCCGATGCGGACCATATGACAAAGCGGTATCAGTTCCCATGTCCTCTTGACAGCCTGGATGGCTCCGATCCTGGCGGCTGCGAGAACATCGCCTTTGGGGACTTCAGAATCCGCTACAGCGGCCGCAGCCTTCTCTCCGAGGTCAATATATCCGCAGGCCTTCGCCCTTCGCCGTGTGGGTTCCTTACCGGAGACATCGACCATCACGGCTCTTCCCCTGTCGTCCAGGTGGCTCATTCCGCTCATTCTCAACCCCCGATCTTCCACATGCTCACTCCGGCGCAGCCCTCGTGAACAGCGGGTTTTCCGAATATCAGGCTCCTGATAACGGTATTCATCATCTCATCACTCGCCCCGTCCCTCATCATATCCCTCAGCGAAGGTCCAGTGCCTACTGCAAGACATGGAACAAGGGTTCCCTCAGCGGTCAATCTTACTCTGCTGCAGGAGTCACACATATGCTCGGAGAAAGGTGCGATAATGCCGAACTCGAGTCCCCTTCCGGGAATGTAGTACCTGGCGGCAGTGCTTCCATCATCAGGAAGGCGCTGTATCTCTCCAAGCATCGAAGCTCTTTCCAGTATACCGTTCAGAGAGACCAGACTCTCTCCTGTCAGTATCGAAGGCATATGCTCGATGAACCTGACAGTAACTCCCGTCCTTCCGCTCCAGAGCAGCATATCAGATATCTCGTCTTCATTTCGTCCCCTGAGAACGACGCAGTTCACTTTCACAGGGCTCAGACCAGCATCAACAGCACTTCTGATGGAAGATTCAATATCTGCCAGATGCAGTGATCTCCGCGAAATGGTTGCCAGTCTATCGTCCCTGAGACTGTCCAGACTGACATTTACTCTATGAATCCCTGCTCCTGCGAGTTCCTCTGCCTGATCTCCGAGGAGGAGACCATTAGTAGTCAGGGTCAGTTCAGGGATATCCAGCGCGGTTATGCCTTCAATGATAGACACAAGACCACGTCTGACGAGGGGCTCTCCCCCTGTGATGCGTACCTTCCTTATCCCCGCCGCATCTCGGATGACCTTCACGGCACGAACCGTTTCATCCACGGATAGAATATCTGAATGATCGACAAGGTGAACGCCCGACTCGGGCATGCAGTATATGCATCTGAGATCGCACCTGTCGGTGACGGATAGTCTCAGATAATCAATACTTCTTCCAAGGGCGTCCTTCATTCGAATGAAAGCTCCCCAGCTGTGGAACTCAGGAAGTGAAACGGCAGGATGTCACCTGACATTACGGAGAGCGCATTGGCACCGACCATTGCAAGGGCATTCACATTGACGGAACTCATCAGGTCACCGGAACCCGAAGTGTCGGGCAGATGAAGCTTCCATAAGTCGCCTTCACGGTACGCCAGCACTCGTAGATAATGCAGCCTGCCGGGCTTCTTGGAGTACTCGGAGGTCATCAGTCCGTGATACAGGCGCTTGTGACAGCCCTTGAAACCGGACATCATCCTGAGCAGCGGCAGTACGTACTCCTCGATACTCACCATCACTGAGAGCGGATTGCCTGGAAGCCCGAACACTGGCTGACCAGAAGGGAAGCTGCCGAACAGAAGAGGTTTACCAGGCTTCTGGGCAACCTGCCTGAAATGAATGCTTACCCCCAGAGACTCCAGCACGGATGGAACGAAATCCCTTGTCCCCTTCGATACTCCACCGGCAAGTACAAGTACATCAGATGTCTCAAGTAGCTGACTGATCGAGGCCTCAATCGAGGATGGATCATCTGCAGCATGCATTGGTATCACATCGGTGAAACCGGCAAGCTGCAGCTGAGCGATCATCAGAGGCAAATTTGCATTGCGTACATGTCCGGGAGAAGGTATCCAGGTTGGTGGGACTACTTCTGTCCCTGTAGTCAATATCCCGATGGAGGGCCTGCCAAACACCTTTAGCACTCCCCTGCCGGCCATCGCAGCTATTCCAAGGTGCTGCTGTGCTAGAGGTGTTCCCTTCTCGAGCACCATTTGTCCTGCTGTGATGTCTTCAGCTCTCCAGCAGATGTTGGCTCCCTTCGGGGGAACCCTCTCAAGGTAGAGAACGGATTCGCGAGTAGTACAATCCTCGATCATAACCACTCGGTCAGCTCCGTGCGGAATAGGAGCACCGGTCATGATAGGAGCGGCCCTGCCTGGTTCTATCCCGATCCTCCTCGTCTCTCCAGCGGTGATCTCCTTGATAAGGTCGTGAGTATGCTCATCGCCGCAGACAGCGAAGCCGTCCATGGCCGAGCGGTCGAACGGGGGCATATCTATGTCAGAGTGGATATCCTCGGCAAGCACATAACCCGCCGAATACGTCAGTGGAACGATCTTCTCCACCTGAGGTCCCGCATATCCCAGAACCAGTCTAAGTGCTTCTTCCGTGGACAGCATCAGATCTCCAATCGCTCCAGCATTTCATTGAAATCAATTTCTGAGCGCTCCCATAGTTCCAGCATACGTCTGCCAAAGGCGGTCAGACGACTACCGCCGCCTCCTGCCCCGCCCCTGCCGCTGGTGATAAGTCTTACGCCGAGCCTCTCCTCAGTATCCCTGATGAGGAGCCAGACCCTCTTGTACGGGACACCTGTCAATCGTGAAGCTCCAAGGATGGACCCGCATTCGTCCACAGCTCTGATAAGGGCAATTCGACCCTCCCCGAACAGCGGTTCATCATCAAGGTTTATCCAGTGCTTGCCGCCCATGCTGAAAGGAGATCCAAGCCCCGGAAGAACCAGTCCAATCGCGAGTCTGGATATTCCATCTGCACACTTCGCATCAAGAGGGCCGTTCAGGAGGAGATCAGGCTCATGCATATAGGATCGCGCATGCTTCTCATCGGCGCTCAGAATGTGAATATGGATATCAGGTTCGATGAGTTCCAGAATAGACGCGCTCTCCCATATCACAACGGATGCGGATGGCGTGAGCGAGGGCAGTTCCTCTGCAAGTCCGGCGATCTCGGAATAACGATAGAGCAGCACCGGAGAAGCGGACGCGGCGGCGGCACGGTGTGTATCGGAATCCTTCCTGCCCGGACCTGCATGCAGTCCTGGGGCGCCGTGTGTCCCCCGGGAGAGTTTCACGAAAGCGACATCCTGCCCGGCACCGCTCAGAAGCCGGCTCAGACTGCAGCAGAGAGTTGTCTTGCCGAGTTTTCTCAGGGAAGATGACACCACGATGTTGACCGACATCGGACTCTCCATTCCAGCTACGTTGTATCAATCTAACATAACGGTATGCGCTGCACTGTACATCATAGACGCTGGAAGGAGACGTGTAAGCAGAATCGGTTCTATTCGTTTGTCAGGGATCAGGAATTATCGTGAACCGAAGACTCCATATCCAAGAAGTGTCTCACAACTTGGACAGATGATTATCTGATTCTGCTCAAGAACACCCAGGCCTTTCTTCTTTATCCAAATCGTCCGGAGCCTTTCTTTGCAGAATGGGCACTTCGGAATGATTCCCTCAGGTACTTCTACCAAGTCAATACTGCTGTTGCT
>JAOZQW010000258.1 GCA_029932015.1 Candidatus Fermentibacteraceae bacterium | reverse complement strand
TTCACCCAGTCATGTGGTTAATAAATTAAGGATAACGATGCTGACACCAGACGATACAATACCCTCAATACCGACCATGGCAAAGCCGGCAGCCCAGCCCGCTTCGACAGTCCCCATGCTGAGGAGTCCATGTACGGGAAGAGCCATGGTCAGATCGGTTATACCACTCGCAAAAAAAACCTTCCAGATTGGTATCCCGGTGATACCGATCGAGGCCAGAAGAAAACAGAACATACTCAGTTTGCTGATCCATGTGCCCAGGGAGAGCAAAAAAGCGGTAGATATCCTTCCCAGTCTACCCTTCACAGAGGATGCTGAAACAAGGTCATCGTACAGGCGAAACTCCTTTTTGCCGCTGATCCGTCCATAGACGTACTCAACAGGACGCCGAATTACTCTCAGCATAGTTGAGAGGAAGAATATTCCTGCACATCCAATTGCAGCAAGTATCGGCGCAGCAAGAGCAGCTTCACCAACCCCTGCCGCTACTGCGATGCCGATGACCAGACCCATTGCGACAAGGTCAAGCAGCTTCGCATGGATGACAGTCGCAGCTCCGTAACCAAGGGGAACTGTGCCAAGATGCCTGAGAAGACCGACGAAGGCCACATCGGCCAGTCTCAGGGGTAATAGATGCCCAAGGCCGACATGCACTGAAGTAAGTGGCATGGATAGCGAGAAGTCCATCTTCCTGTCGAAGCTGAGGACCATCCACCTGAAAGCCCGCAGCACCTGGCTGATGAAGAAGAGGCCAAGTGCGCTCAGGAGATATCCTGGTTCGGCATCTCTCACCCGTTCAAGTATCTGGCCGACGGCTGTTAGTGCGCTCGTTCCTCCCCCGAAAACACTCAGGAGGAGCCATGACAGTGCCAGACTGGCTACTGTTGCCACTGCTATATTTGCCGTTCTTCCTGTCAGTCTCAATATTCCCCAAATCAGGTATTGCAGCGAAGGAAGTTATATCGCTGTGTAGAAGCCCTAATATTGCAGGGATGAGGTCATGAGGGAAGAACCGGTCATTCTCGTGTCAGAGATAAGTAAATCATATCGCAAGGTCAGAGCTCTGAGAGATCTTGACCTCACTGTCAATTGCGGGACCAGTTTCTCACTTCTCGGACCGAACGGCGCTGGGAAGACTACACTTATGAAGATCCTTCTTGGACTCGTGAGACCGGATTCAGGGAAGGCTTTCCTTTCTGATCACCCCGTCTCCTCACCTTTAGCGAGAAAGGGAGTCAGGTTCCTTCCAGAAAGCGTAACATTCCCTGACTGGGCCTCTCCGGCCATTCTTTTCAAACAACTTGAGCGCATCCGTGGTGAGGCATCTCGAGAGGATTTCGACAGACGATGCACCGAACTGGACTGCATTCACCTCATCGACCGTCCGGTCGGCAAAATGTCGAGAGGACAGAGACAGCGCGTGGCGCTCTCAATGGTAACTGCAGGAAGCCCCTCCCTGGTATTCCTCGATGAGCCGTCATCAGGTCTTGATCCCGCTGGAAGAATACTAGTAAGGAACCTAATTCGCCGCCTTTCCACTGAGGGCTCGACCGTCATGATCAATTCCCACTTGCTCGGAGAGGTTGAGAGGACCTGTGACAGAGCCGCATTCATCAGCGAGGGCAGGCTGATGGCAGAGGGGGATATAGATACACTGTCCAGACAGAAGGGGCTTGCACTTGTCAGCACGGCTGATCCCGATCCAATGCGCGCAGCGCTTTCAGCCATGGGTTTCTCCTGCCGCCCCGCAGAGAAAGGCATTACGGCAGATCTCCCAGATCCGTCACATTTTCCCGCCTTGACTGCGTCTGTAGTAGAGACTGGTATTGGATTCACAGGGGTCACGCTCCTCAGGGAGGACCTCGAGGAGGTATTCCTGAGGATCATGGGTGAACAGCACCCGGGTGATGGGAGTTTCTCCTGATGTTTTTAAATGGTATTGAGCAGCTTCTCAGGCGTAAGATCGTTCTAATCGCCGGTATAGCGGCTCTTATATTCCTGGGATTTTACTGGTGGGGCATCTCTGCGGCATCATCTGCATTCGACAAAGGTGAGCTTACGTCATGGGACGAAGAAGCACAGACTGTCGTCAGCATGCTTAGACCCGCGGATGCGGCCCTGGCCGCAATCATTACTGCAGGTCCTCTTGCAGCAACACTGATCACCGCACTGGCGGTAGTTCTCGGATCATCAATGCTCCCTGAAGAGATATCGAGGGGAAGAATGCCTTTCTGGCTCTCACTTCCTCAGTCAAGACTGAGAGTCTACAGCATGATATCCCTGGCCCCGTTCGCAGTCTCCCTGGGGCTCGCTCTGCTGCTTTTCGGCGGGATACTTGGCATCACGCGTCTCTACTTCCCCTTCACTTCCAGGAACCTGATCCTTGCATTCTTCTCAATGATACTCTGGCTTGGTGTTGTCTGGTCATGTGTCACTGCGCTTTCCATCATCCTCCGAAAAGTGGCCTCAATGGTCATTACTTTCTTCCTTGCCGGACTGGCATCCATGTTCGGAGGGGTCTATGAACTGATGATGATGTTCCCTGGAGAGGCTCCTGCCGCACTCGTGACTGTCGCCAGGGTAACGATGTTCGTCTTCCCCGCCGACAGGGGTTTCAGGGGCGTACTGTACGGTATCATACCGGTGGATGCTGCAGTAACAGAGAATATGGCCTTCTTCGGCGTGACCGCAGAAATACCACCAGAGCACCTTATGTACGGCGCGGTATGGGCGCTCCTGCTTCTCTGGCTCGGCTACTTGAGATTCAGAAAAATGGACTTCTAGAATGAGGTCGGGCTTCAGTTTTGATAGTAGATTGGCTGTATACTATTATTGATATCTGATAATTACATGTTACGAGTAATCTACTTGTTTGTCTGTTGAAAATGCATCAAATGCGAAGCCGAAAGGGAAGAGTTCTTGAATAGAATAATCCATCTCAAGCTGTCTTCCGACTCCCCTGAGGAACTGACTGATTTCTATGGGAGCGTCTTTGAATGGGAGATCGAACGCCTGCCCAGACCCCCGGAGAGCTGGAGAATGATCTCGGATGGCGGTCAGGGTATCAACAGCTCCATTCACAAGAGCGAAGGACTGCATGTTGATCGGGGTATTTCGCTGGTGATCTCAGTTGATTCTTTGGATGAGACCGCAGGCAGGATCAGAAAGGCCGGTGGCAGGACTGTTCATGAAAGTATTCGTGCTTTCGGGAACAGATATCTTTACTGCAGGGATCCCGACGGGAACATGATCTGTCTTGTCGAACTGGGTGAGTAATCCCTCTTACCCCTGATGATGCGGCTCAGCGTGCGGTATCAGTGAATGAGGCTTCTCCAGACCATGCGAATTCATTAGTTCAGTGTTCCCAAGGATGTCATGGGGTGAGCCGTCCGCAGCCACACCACCGGCATCAAGTATTACTGCTCTGTCGCAGACCTCCAGAAGCAGTTCCATATCATGAGAAGCTATCATCAGTGTCATTGAAGTCGAGATCAGAAACTGAATGAGTTTTCTCCTCGCTCTATGATCAAGACCAGAGGCCGGTTCATCACAGAGCAGCATAATGGGTTCCATTGATAGTACCGCAGCCAGTGCGACCATCCTCTTCTCCCCTGCAGAGAGGTGATGAGGAGCCCTTTCGGCAAGTGCTACTGTCCCTGTCAATTCCATTGCTTTTCTAACTGCGGATGAAACCTCTCCCGCAGACAGGTTCATGTTCTTCGGGCCGAACTGGATGTCCTCTCTGACGCTTGGGCAGAAGAGCTGGTCATCCGGATTCTGTAATAGAAGACCGGCCTGCTCGATGAATCCGCCTTGCCTGACAGGGCTTCCAAAGAGTTCTATACTCCCTGCATTCGGCGAGAAGAGTCCGCAGCTGAGTCCTAGAAGTGTCGTCTTTCCAGAGCCGTTCGCCCCGATG
>JAOZQW010000257.1 GCA_029932015.1 Candidatus Fermentibacteraceae bacterium | reverse complement strand
GACCTACCGCCGGAGAGCAGCAGTATCCTCATTTTGCGCTCCAATCCCTTTTGGATGGGCGAATGCAGGTCTTCCCGGGGTTGACCGGAACGGCCCCGATGGTAGTTTACCCCAGCGCTCTTTGCATGCAAATATACGATTAGTCGAGCGGCCGTGCAGGGACGCGCACGACCGCCGAGATCCTTCGGAGGAACAATGAGGATACTCATTACAGGTGGAGCTGGGTTTATAGGATCCAACATAGCCGATCACCTTGCAGAGGCCGGACACGAAGTACATGTCATGGATGACCTGTCAACAGGCTTCAGGGAGAATGTATGCACTGGGATAATCCTTCATGAGCTCGATATCCGGAGCAGAGAGGCATCGGATCTCGTGAAGAACGGTAATTTCGATGTAGTCTGCCACCATGCCGCACAGATGGATGTCAGGAGATCCGTCAGAGAACCCATATTCGATGCTGACGTCAACATACTCGGAACGCTCAATATTCTGGAGGCCTGCCGTGACGGTAGTGTCAAACGCGTGGTCTACGCATCAACCGGCGGAGCAGTTTACGGTGAGCCTGTAATGCTGCCGGTAAATGAGTCTCATTCGATAGATCCCATCTGCCATTACGGCATCAGCAAGCATACAGTAGAGCATTACCTCTTTCTCTACCGATATCTCTACGATCTGGATTACGTGGTTCTCCGCTATCCCAATGTCTACGGCCCAAGACAGAATCCGCACGGAGAGGCCGGAGTAACTGCGATCTTCACTCTGGCGTACCTTTCAGGAAGAGCGCCAAAGATAAATGGCAATGGCATGCAGCTCAGGGACTATGTTCACGTATGCGATATCGCTCGTGCAAATGAAATGGCGATGGACCTGAAGAGAACGGATATATCCGGACGGATATTCAATCTTGGCTGGGGGATGGGCAGATCTGTCCTCGAACTCGACAGTATTATCAGGGATTGCATCGGAACAGATCTTGAGCCGTCTTTCGGCCCCTCTCTGCCGGAGGAGATAAAGAAGATATCTCTCGATGGTTCACTTGCTGCCTCTCTTCTTGGATGGACCCCCGTCATTGCGTTCGAGAAAGGGCTCTCTGATCTGGTTGAGTACCATCGCGGCAAGGGCACCATCGGATGATGGGAGATCGACTTCCTGTATACCTCGACCGGGATGGGGTAATAAACGCAAACCGCGCTGATTATGTCCGATCACTGAGCCAATGGGAGCCCATTCAAGGTTCACTTGAGGCAGTAGCCAGACTCAGTTCATCGGGACATCCAGTCATAATCCTCACGAATCAATCGGCCATAGCAAGGGGTTACTGTACCGAGGACGATGTCCGGAAGATCCATGCAAGAATGAAGCAGATGGTGGAGGAATGCGGCGGTGCGATTACCGGTATGTATTATTGTCCTCACCATCCGGATGACGGATGCTCTTGCAGAAAGCCTGCGACAGGGATGATAGAACTGGCCAGGATGGAACATGGACTAGGCGTTGGGGGCTGGATGGTCGGTGACGCAGCCTCGGACATGGAGATGGGCTTGAAAGCGGGTCTATCCACGATACTTGTGCTGACCGGACGGGGAACCGTTCAGCTGGAGGAGATCAGAAAGAGCGGAATGCCCGAACCGGATTACATAGCTGCAGACCTTGCGGAGGCATCTCTCATCATTCTTCACCCTCTTTGATCTCCAGTTTCGAGAGGTAATCATGGAGAGAGGCTGTCTCAGATCTCACTGTCTCGATATCGGCGGCTGCAGCCGCGGTCTCGATGGCAGCGCCAATCTCGGTAATTCTATCGAATCCGTAGCCGCCGCCGGTTCCTTTCATTGAGTGACCGAGCCTTCTAACTGACTCCAGATCTTCGATATCAAGCAACTCCCCTATCTTCGTGACGTCCTCTTCGCGATGTTTGAGGTATCCCGGCACAAGGGACATCAGATCGGGGTCGATTGAGACTGTTATCAAGTCTTCATTCCCAACTTCCACATCCGGTCCAGTACTCCGTGGATGGGAGATGAGTTCAAGGAGGACATCCTTGCGAACTGGCTTGGCCAGGTGAGAATCACATCCTGCATCAAGACATCTGGCCACTTCCTCGGCTCCGGTATGTGCTGTAAGAGCCACGATGCGAACTCCGGACAGGGCATTTGATCTTTCAATATCCCTGATCCGGGAAGTCGCTTCGTACCCGTCCATAACCGGCATCTGCATGTCCATGAGAATGAGGTCCCAGTTCCCGTTACCGAAAAGTGAAACTGCGTCAGCCCCGTTCTCAGCCATCTCCAATTCGCAGTCGATATCTCTAAGGAAAGCCTTGACAAGGAACCTGTTGTCCGGTGCATCGTCAGCGAGGAGAATCCGCATTGGCCCTTCAGCTGGGGCCGTCTCGGGTTGCAGGGTCTCCAGTTCTGCATGAACTCCAATAGGAACTCTTAATCGGAAAGTGCTCCCCTGTCCAAAACTGCTGCTTACATGCATGGTTCCACCGAGAAGTCTGGCCAGCCTTGATGAGAGAGCCAGACCGAGTCCGAGACCGCTGTGCATCCGGGTATGGGAATAATCCACCTGAGTGAATCCATCAAATATGCTCTCTAGCTTTGCCGGAGGTATCCCGGGGCCAGTATCGGATACCTCAACCTCGAGATCGAATGATCCTTCTCCACTTTCGGAAGGGCCTGCGCTTGCGGTGACCGCTATTCTGCCTGAATTGGTGAATTTGAGCGCATTGTCGAGAAGGTACGCCGCTATCCTGCCGATCTTGTCTCCGTCACCAAGTGCTGTATGTGGCATGGAATCAGCAATATCCAGGCTGAATTCAAGTCCTTTCTCGGAGGATCTCGCTGAAAATGGCAGACATATGCCGCGAAGGAGGACTCCAGGGTCGAAAACTGAACTCTCGGGCTGGAGTCCCGCTGTCTCCAGCCGGGCAAGATACAGCACATCGTCGAAAATAGTGCCAAGCCTCTCGCAGGCTGCATTCGACATTTCGATGTACTCTCTCCCCTGCTCGGTATGTTCCATTTCACTGAGCATTTCCAGTGATCCGTGAAGAGCGTTCAGTGGTGTCCGCACCTCATGTCCTACGTTCGCGAGGAATTCATTCCGGCTCCGGGAGCCGTTCTCTGCCGCCTCAAGCGCGTCAATTAGCTGAAGTTCCTTCTTCCTTCGGTCGGTAATATTCCTGAGAATGCCAAGTGAGTGCCATCCATCATTCTGATGAAGAGCTGAGACCACGAGCTCAACCGGAAATGTACTGCCTGAAGAATGCAGACCGTCGATCTCGACCGTTCTCCCGACAAGAACTCCCTCACCGGTACTGCAGAACTCGGAAAAGCCTTTCCTGAAAGCATCATGATGCTCCAGGGGAGAGATCAGTTCATGGAGATCTGTGTCGGTCATGGATGATGCGGAATATCCGAACATGTCAGCAGCAGCTTCATTGACATACGAGATCAGCCCATCCGGGTTCATCATGATGATGCCATCTCTGGATGACTCAAGCGCAATATCTCTCATCTCACCGGAAATCGCGCCTGCGAGTCCGGCCGCATGTGTCCCGGAGAGCTGAATGATACTGTATGCAATGCAGTCATGTCCGCTGAAATTGAGATCTGCGACCGCAACCACTACAGATATTCGATTTCCTCCCGCTGCAGTGAGAGAGCTGAGAAAGCAGTTACCGTCGGATTCACTGGTCCTGGAGCTGAATTCGAAGAATCGCTCGACAGACCTGCCCACAATTCCGGTCGTCGGAATGCCAACCATTCCCGCCAGCCGTGCATTTACATAGACTATGCCGTCGGTGACCGGATCAACAGCCATCAGACCAGCAGGCTGATCGTTGAGAAGCAGTGCATCAAGATTCCTGTCAGCC
Organism: Candidatus Fermentibacteraceae bacterium; assembly: GCA_029932015.1. Classification (GTDB taxonomy): domain Bacteria; phylum Fermentibacterota; class Fermentibacteria; order Fermentibacterales; family JCC-6; genus JAOZQW01. Next base: position 49 of record JAOZQW010000257.1, on the reverse strand, counting down.
CTGTCGCTGCCCGGCCGTCCATCCAAAACACACCTCGCTTCTGGTTTTT
>JAOZQW010000256.1 GCA_029932015.1 Candidatus Fermentibacteraceae bacterium | reverse complement strand
TCTTGTCACAGATCTCTTCGAGATAGCAATCGGCGGTACAGGGATAGATGACCTGGCCCGTCTTCCAGTGATCGAGCTCGGGTACGGTCAGCCGGGGATGATGCACAGATTGATCAAGAGAGGAATGGATCTTACCTTATCCATCTTCCTTCTTGTTCTTCTCGCTCCAATGATGCTTCTCATATATCTGCTGCTTCTCCTCATGCGAAAGGGTTCTCCGATATTCAGCCAGACAAGGGTAGGGCTGAGAGGGACCCACTTCACGCTACATAAGTTCAGAACGATGAAGCCCGAAGCAGACGAGTACGAAGTTGCACCAGTCGCAATGGATGACAGTCGGATAACCGGTATTGGACGATTTCTGAGAAGGACAAGTCTCGATGAACTCCCGCAGCTTATCAATATCATCAGTGGTCAGATGAGCCTTGTCGGTCCGAGACCGGATATGCCGTTCATCGTCGAGAAGTACACTCCATGGCAGCGTCACAGGCTGGACGTAAAGCCGGGCCTCACAGGTATCTGGCAGATAATGGGGCGAAAGGAGCTTCCGCTCCATGACAACCTCGAATTTGATTTTTATTACATAAGAAATCAGTCTATGATGCTGGACATAGCGATCCTGTTTCGTACGGTGGCCGTCATATTGAAGGGCAGGGGGGCGTACTGACGATGTTCATGATCGATCAGACTCATATTATTCGCATATCTCGATACATCTCCCCCCGGGGAGTAGTACAGTGAGCATGGCGGTATCCTTCCTCCTGATCGTCAATGTCTCATTTCCATACGGTCCGGCAGTCGCAGGGACGTCCTGCATGCCGTACTCCTGGTCCAGTGATGCTGGAACAGCTCTAATTGCACCTGCAGGTCTGGTGAGGCTCGAATCAGTCGAGTACCAGGTATCAGGTGCTTTCGACGGTTCCGGCTCTTCACGGCTCATATCCGCTGGCGCTGCAGGCATCCCGATAGGTGATTTCGTGCTGGGTGCGGGAGGTGGATGGGACAGGACCGAGGGCACCGATACTCTCACGGTCAGAATTTGTGCGGCAAGAACGCTCAAGGGAGATCCGATCGGATTCATGGAGGGTGTCTTCGGACCCAGTATTTCGGTCGGAGCTTCACTTGGTTACGCAGCGTCCGGACTGCAAGGGGATCAAATGACCGGAGCACTCACTGCATCAGCCGGGATGCAGTTCTCCATTTTCCCGACGATCGCTGTCGGTCTGGACATCTCCGAATTGAGACTCGCAGGTGATCAGATAGTCGACAGGACAATCGGCTACGGCGTGACAAGCATATTCGACAGGTCTTTCAGGGCGCACCTCTCTGTCACGGGTAACAGGGTCTCGCTGGGCGGAGAGCTGAGTGTCGGTGACGCTCTGACATTCCGGACCGGATCAGATGGGCGTTCATGGAACTCCGGTGCGAAGCTGGAGTCCGGAATATTCTCGTTTGAATGGGCGATATCCCTCAGTGATGACGATGTGCGTCACTTCACCGGGCTTACCGTATCGCCTGGAGGTTCGACATGAGGGGGATGCCGACAGTTCTGCTGGCAGCGGTGGTGTCCTGGCTTGTGCAGTCAGCCACGGCATCCGTTCTTCCGGAAGGTTGGGATGCAGGCACTGAGTTTCTGCTGAGAGCAGAGGGTGAAGGACACTGGTCCGTTGACAGGCTCGTATTCGACAGCACCGAGATAGATGCTTCGATCAGATTCACTGTTAACTCAGAGTATGCCAACCTGCTTGCAGTTCCTGCATTCAGTTCAGACCCGGATCTCCATCCCGCACTCAGAAGGGCCAGGGCACTACTCAGGTGGCCTGGAACGCCGTGGATAGGAGCCGGGGTCTATCTGGGGGAGGGACAGCCATTCATTCAGGGCCTTTACCAGCCTTTGATCGAACATGGCTGGATATCACCTGATTCGATTAATGGCTTCAGTTTTTCCAGTGGCGGATTCCTCGGATTCAATGGTGAGTTCTCAATGGCCCGAAGCGGGACAGATACACTGAGCATGACCCGGATACGTTCCCCATGGCTCGGTTTTGCAGGTCTCTCCTATACACGAACGGCACTGCATGTGCCTGAGGACTCTATCGAAGGGATGGTCCTGAATTCACTCATGATCTGGGGTGATCTCAGATATGTCGAGCCATGGATCGTTATTAGCGGTTCCGAGGGAGAACCGGGTAATTGGGCTGTTGAAGGTGAATTCAGGGAGTTCAGTCCATTCAGTACTGATTGGGGAAAGGTTGAACTCGTTCCGGGATTCCGAGTCTCCGGAGCGGAATTCCAGTCTCCGGGACCGGCCTTCACAAGGGATCAGAGAACGCTTTATCTCAGTGCTATCCTCAAATCAGACAGATATTTCGCGGGTGCTGACCTCTCCGCATTCTACGACTTCCGATCTGATAGTCTTTCCGGAGCCGCGCTCAGAGGCGGTATGATCTCTAGTTCCGGTATTTCATGCAATACAGAGTTCATGGTCACATTAGAAGGAGAACTGATGATAGCCGGCAGACTCGGCACCACATCAGATGCATCCTCCGTTTCTCTTGGGATCAGGCATGAGGGTGACAGTACAAGAGTGACGGGGATTGCAGCTCACAGCCCAAGAGGGGATGTGACAGGTGAACTCACGGTATCCGGGAACACACACGGAAGAGTGAATCCATTATGCTCTCTTGACCTGTCCACTATGCTCGGGCCTGCATCCGGACATCTTGCTCTCATCTGGGACGATGGGAGAGTAAGTCTCTCGGCAGAGCTGAGGGGGTATTTTAAATGAGAATGCATTCTTCTACATCCCTTGCCGCTGTTGCTTTGGTTATACTCTGTGGGTGTTCGGCGCTGGTGCCCATGGAGCGTCCCGTCGTTCAGACGCATACATTGATGCTATGGATGCCGGAAGCGGCCGGGGTACAGGTAATATCCGACTGGAACGAATGGGGTGGCTTCGAGGCCGCCGGAGGACTGCTCGATCCCGCTGCAGGTGTAATGACCTGTGCGGAGGACGGTATCTGGATGTATGAGCTGAACGATTTGTCTGCGGGAAGGTACAGGTATTCCTTCCTGGTCAATGGTTACAGATGGATGGTCGATCCGGTGAACCCGGAAACGACTGAATACAAGGGACGTACGGTATCTGTACTTGTCGTCTCTGACTGAAGACGGAAGGAACCTCGATTGGCATCCGTTAAATTTGATGGAGTAAGCAAGACTTTCCAGAAAGATATTCTTGCTGTTGCTGATTTCAATCTCGATGTCGAAGATGGTGAATTCCTTGTGCTTGTCGGCCCCAGCGGCTGCGGTAAGTCGACAACGCTCAGGATACTTGCTGGACTTGAAGAACCGACCACGGGACATGTCTTCATCGGCGAAACCGATGTTACCGACGCAAAACCTCAGGACAGAGATATCGCCATGGTATTTCAGAATTACGCACTCTACCCGCATATGTCCGTCTACGACAACATCTCTTTCTCACTGCGTATGAAGAAAATGCCACGTGATGAGATAGAGCGCAATGTTGAGGAGGCTGCCTCAATACTGGGCATAAATGATTACATCGATCGCAAGCCAAGGGAGCTATCCGGTGGTCAGAGACAGAGAGTCGCGCTTGGAAGGGCCATCGTAAGACATCCTGCGGTATTCCTTTTCGACGAACCCCTCTCAAATCTCGACGCTAAGCTGAGAGTTCAGATGCGCAACGAACTCAGTCGTCTACACACGCGGCTTGCAGCTACAATGATATACGTCACACATGATCAGGCCGAGGCCATGACGCTCGGTGACAGGATCGTCGTACTCAGAGATGGATATATCCAGCAGGTTGCGACTCCGCTCGAACTCTACGACTATCCTGCGAACAGTTTTGTTGCCGGTTTTATCGGAAGTCCGGCAATGAACTTCCTGCCTGTGATACTTGAGT
>JAOZQW010000255.1 GCA_029932015.1 Candidatus Fermentibacteraceae bacterium | reverse complement strand
AGTACGTCAAACCGCTTCTTGAGCAGATGGGGATCAGCACCGGTGATTTCCTTGAATTCGGAACCCATGTCTCCAGCCCAAATTTCTCTATGACGGTTTTTGGTCTTCGCTTTTCCCGTCAGAGGAATGCTGTGAGCAAACTTCATGGTGAGGTTTCCAGAGATATCTGGAAGGATGTCTGGCCGCGGCTTCCCGGACAGGATTCACCGATCGGTCATGTGACCAATGGCATCCATCCAGAGACATGGGTATCCGAGGAGATCAGCAGGCTGTTCAGCAGATATATCGGGCCAAGGTGGTCCAGTACGAAAACAGGTCGGGATAAGTGGGAAAAGGTCGAGCAAATTCCCGATTCGGAGATCTGGCCCGCCCACACCAGACTGCGTGAGCGACTTGTGTCCTGGACCAGAGAGAGGTGGGAAGCACAGATAGACAGGATGGGCCTGCCGAAACCGGTGAACATGGACAGCCCTGTTCTCGATCCGGAAGCACTTACGATCGGCTTCGCCAGACGATTCGCCACCTATAAGAGAGCTACCCTCCTGTTCAGTGACGAAAAGAGATTGGCGCGGATGGTTAACAATCCCGACAGACCTGTTCAGTTCATCTTCGCAGGGAAGGCCCATCCGCACGACAACGAAGGCAAGGAGCTCATCCGAAGAATAGTCCACCTCTGCATGAAAGAGGAGTTCTACGGCAGGATAGTCTATCTCGAAGACTACAGCATGGATATGGCAAGGCACATGGTCCAGGGTGTGGATGTCTGGCTGAATACACCGAGACTGCCCATGGAGGCGAGCGGCACAAGTGGTATGAAAGCATGTTTCAACGGCGCGATACATTGCAGCGTGCAGGACGGCTGGTGGGCAGAGGCTTACAAAAAGGGCAATGGCTGGCGGATAGGCTCCGGAGAGACATATGATAGTCCTGAAACACAGGACCGCCTCGAGGCGGGCAACCTATACAGTATTATTGAGAACAGGATGGTACCTCTGTTCTACTCCAGGGACAGGAGTGATCTCCCTTCGGGCTGGCTCAATATGGTACGGGAATCGCTGAAGGCAGTTTGTCCCTTCTTTAGCACCAACAGAATGCTGGCTGAATATGTATCGGATTATTATCTCCCTGCGTTCCTCAGCGGCACTGCCCTCTCTCAAGACGATTATGCTGGAGCCCGTTTGCTTGCCGACTGGATGGAGAAGGTGAGGAACTGCTGGCCGGAAGTGAAGATAGAGGATGTGGAAACAGAGACCGAGAATGGCGTGTGCTCCGTAGGTGATGTCATACCAGTCAGAGTTCTCATGAAAGCCCCCGGGCTCTCCCCCGATGATCTCTGGGTCGAGGTCCAACACGGCAGGGTCGAACCGGATGGATGGCTCGTTGACAGAACTTCAGTTCGTCTGGAGTTCAAGGGGGAGGAAAACGGGTTTCTGGACTTCAGTGGAACAATCGAATGTCTGGTCTCAGGTAACCACGGACTAGCTGTGAGGGTTTTGCCGGGTCACCCGGTCTTCGGAAGGGTGATCGAACCAAACATGGTCAGCTGGTGGGATTGAGGTGGGGATCGGAGCGGTATGCTGACTCTCGATTCCTGTTGATGTTACTACCGGTGATTCTGTGTTGAGTCTGGGGCGAGCATTGTCTTCAGTTCATAGCATTCCTGTCATTCTACGTGTAAGGAGAAGCATCCCGCAATGAAGGTCGCTTTCCATGCCGACAGCCCCCCCATGCAGCCCACCGGCATCGGACGTTATATGATGCAGCTGGCATACGCGTTGTCAGAGGCCGGTTCTCAACCGGAGCTTTGGGTCAGGTTCAGATGGCTCAGGGCTCTCAGGAGATGGTCAGGACCGGATTACAGGATCAAACCGATATTCTCGGTCTGCGGTATCTCAGACAGAATCTCTCCTTTGCTCCACTCCCTCACGGGCATAGATCTTCTACACTGCCCGAATGGTAACCTGCTGCCGGTCATCGGAGGGGTGAAGAGGACTGCGATGATCCATGATATGTCCGTCTTCCTTTTCGATGATGTCAAGAGAAGTGATATCGGAGAAGCCTGGCGGGTGAAGACAAGAAACATCGCTGATCATGCTGACGGGATCCTGATCAACTCGCAAACCACTCTGGACGATTTTCTTGAACTCTTCCCTGAAGCGGTGGAGAAGACGTTCCTCACACCCCTGGGCATGAATCATCTTTTTTTACCCGATAAAGCCCCCATACGAACGCCGGGGGCTGAATTGGGCCGGATCCTGGCGGTTGGTACGATCGAACCCCGCAAAAACTATGACTGCCTGCTGAAAGCATATGCGATCCTGAAACAGAGACGGAATGATGTCCCAGGACTCGTAATCGCCGGACAGAAAGGTTATCGGGCCAACGATCTCCTCAAATTACTCCGTGAACTGGATTTGTCATCCTCTATCGAGATAACCGGCTATGTCAGTGAGGAACGGCTCAAAATGCTGTACAGAACCTGTTCCTGCCTCGTACACACAGCGCGATATGAGGGATTCGGTTTCACAATCCCCGAAGCCTTTGCATTCGGCCTCCCCGTTGTCGCCTCCAACAACAGTTCGATGGCCGACTTCTTCGGCAAGGCTGCCATAATGGTTGATGGATCAAATCCGGAGGAGATTGCGTCGGCAATTGAGGAGTGTCTGGAGAATGGCGTTTCTAGAGATCTTATTGAAGAGAGGAAGCGTCTGTTTACAACTTACACGTGGGAGAACTGCGCTGCTCTCTCGCTCTCCGCGTTCAGCAGGATCTGCTCGGACTGACCTGGAGGAATCTCTCAATTCGATCGCTGAAATTGCGGCCGAGATCATCCCAGTTAAATCTCTCCCGGGCCACTTTCTTCCCCTCCATCGACAGAGCGGTCCTTCGCTCACTGTCCCCGTGCAGTACTACGATGATTGAGGCATACTCCTCAGCAGTCTCGGCACAGAGGAGACCCTGACCCGGTTCCAGCCCCAGACTGCGAGCCACGCGGTTCGTCGTGATTACCGGAACTCCGGCAGCCATTGCCGACATGATCTTTAGAGGAGTACCGCTGCCGACATGGAGCGGAGCAACGAACACTTCAGCATCCGACAGGTATTGCCTCAGATCCGGCACCCTTCCTGTGACCTGTATCCTGTCAGTTGCCAGTCTCTTCGTCTCAGGACCGGGAGCATCGCCTGCGATGATCGCAAAGGCTTCAGGGAGTTGCCTGTGCACAAGGGGCATGATCTTCTCTGCGAGGAATCTGGCTGCATGGATATTCGGATAATAGCCCATCGAGCCCATGAAGAGGATGCCACCCTTCAACTCCTCTCTATCAATATCCCAGTATCCGATATCCACGGCATTGAAGACAACCGGAACAGCCTCGTTCCTGAGACTCGAGAAATACGCTGAATCCGTTTTGGAACAGCTTACCAGAGCATTGCATTCTCGAATCCTGGCTCGCTCCCATGCTCTCAGCTTAACCATCGTAAGCCATCGATGCAGTCCTTTGAGCAATCCCCCGCCCCCCCGTATGTACAGGTCTCTTGCCAGGTGCCACTCAATGTTATGTGCATCATAGAGAACAGGTTTACAGGTTCCTGCAAGTGGGAACATGTGCAGACCCGATACAACCGTCAGGTCCGGGTTGAATTGCTCAATGCTGGTTCTTGCGCTGGAGTTGATCACTCCCCTGCTGAATGGAAGAACAATAGAGGGCGTTAATGAAGCAGCCTCAAGAATCCTCGGGAATTTCTGAAGTTCAATATGAACATCCGGTGGGAATTCAATCCCTTGGCGATCGGGATAGACCAGGAGGACATCGAAGCGTTGAGTCAGTTCCCTGAGAATACCATGTATCCTGATCGCAAAACCGCTGTCCAGCGGTTCAGGAGGAAAAGTGGATAAAAAGGCGATCCGGTCTCTGCGGCTTCCTATCGCTG
>JAOZQW010000254.1 GCA_029932015.1 Candidatus Fermentibacteraceae bacterium | reverse complement strand
CGCATATCCACCCGCAAATGAGGGTCCGCAGATGCCTTCGTGCGTTTGGCGGACCATTTTTAGAAAATCAGTAAACCCATGATATGAGTGCATATACAGAGATGCATTTGTCACGCCAGCTGTGAATCCCTATCATTTGTAAAAACTCAAACCCGGGTAGGGAGTTATCATGCAAGCTTTTTCGCTTATGATGCTTTGTCTGCTCTCAACTCCTCAGGAAGAGCTTACCGCCATCAGGGTCGAGACCGGACCTTCGATCGACGGTAGAATGGATGAGGAAGTATGGGATGAAGCAAGTACCGTCAACTGCTTCCTCATGCAGTATGGACCTGAGTACGGTCAGCCCATGACCGAAGAGACTGAGATCAGGATCCTCTACGATGACAGGTACATCTACTTCGGATTCCATATGGACGATCCTGATCCTGAGACAATGATGGAAGCCCTGACACCGAGGGACAATTACCTTACCGGTGAATGGATAGCCATCCTGCTGGACACCTGGGGCGATGGCAGGGAGGCCACAAGCTTCGAGATCAGTCTTGCTAACTCCCAGATGGATTCTAAGATCAGCCCCTTCGGTAACTGGGATTACAGCTGGGATGCTGTATGGGAGAGTGCGACTTCCAGAACCAGTGAAGGCTGGTGTGCGGAATTCGCTATTCCTTTCAGCTGCCTGCGTTTCAATGCGTCAGATCCCGAGCAGATCTGGACTATCAATTTCCAGCGCATCATTGGCCGTACCCGTGAGAACGGCTGGTTCGTTCTGTCCGAGGCCCAGCAGATGGCACATCTTGAGACATTTGCTCCGCTGAAGGGCATTGAAGGCATCGAGGGATCACTCGGCGCTGAGATAAGACCTTACGGATCCAGCAGGTTCTACCGATTGGCCGAATCCGAAGACTGGGATACCAACCTCGATGCGGGTGTCGATGTGAAGATCGGCATCACGAGCGGGATGGCTGCGGACCTGACCGTTTATCCTGATTTCGGGCAGGTGGAGGCTGATGCCGCCGAAATGAATCTCTCTCATTTCGAGCTCTTCCTGGACGAGAAGCGGCCCTTTTTCCTTGAGTCCGAGGGACTCTTCAACATGCCTTTCAACATGTTCTACTCCAGAAGGGTTGGAGCCGTTGCCCCTAATGGCGATGTCATTCCGATAATTGGCGGCGCGAAGATATCGGGTTCACTTGGCGGCGGACTGCAGGTCGGATTTCTGGACGCGGTCACTTCAAGAGTGACTGAAGACAGTGTTACCTATTCCCCAGCCGCGAATTACGGGATACTGAGAACCCTACAGACATTCGGTCCTTACAACTATATAGGTCTCTCTGCAACCAGCAGGGATGTATGGGAGCAGGACGGATTCGATGAGTCGTACAACAGGGGACTCTCCCTTGATGGAGCTATTCTTCTCCCAGGAGATCATGTAATTGACGGAGCTGCCGCAAGGTCCTGGAATACGGATTATGAGGACGGCGACGCATACAGTATCGGTCTCCACAAGGTCAGAAGTCTCTTCACCTACGACGCAGGATATGAGTACATAGGAGAGAGCTTTGATGTGAACGGCACCGGATTCACCACCAGGACTGATTACTGGAGCGCCTGGGGCGGATCTCACAGGACCTGGCTCATGGACGGAAGTTTCAGCCGAGTGCGTACCGGAGTGAACATGTGGTACTCCGAACTTAATTCAGGTGAAGTGGTCGGCAGGAATGTCCACGCAGATGCCGGTGCTACTCTTAACAATGGTATGTACTTCGGTATCGACGGTGAGTATTCAGGTGAGACATTCGATCCATACGAGGGTCCTGAAGGCCGGACCTTTGGTGACAGGGCTTCCTTCTACCTCTATGCAGGGACAAACCAGTTCGATGACTACTATGTCAGTGCCGGGGGAGGTGGAGGAGGATACGACAGCGAGGGTACTTTCAGAAACCTCAATGCGACCGTCAGGGTGAAGCCTTCCTCAGCCCTGGAGGTAAGGCTTTCAGGCAACTGGTACACAACAGACGACTCCCGTAACTACAACTGGTCTGAGGCTGCATGGGACAACAGAGATACCGACTGGAAGTCCCTCATTCTAAGGGCGAACTACATCTTCAATCCTGATGTGAATCTGAGGCTCTTCTCTCAGTACTCGCGCTTCAGGATGGATTACGGGCTCTCCGCAGAGTCCGAGAGCAGCGAGATAACCGCGAACCTTCTCTTTACATGGCAGTATCTGCCGGGGAGCATGTTCTATTTCCTGGTGGAGAACCAGTTCGCGGAGCAGGAGGATGGCGGATTCGGTGCACCTGACCTCGGTGCATACGCGAAACTGACCTGGTACCTGCCAGTATAGATGTACAGCGCATTGGTTGCCTGCTCCAATACTGAAGGAAGCTCCGGACCTCCATCTCCCGCATCGGTGGATGGTCCGGGGATTCCCTGGAGAAGCTGTGCATAGGTCCTGGACTGCGGAAGCGTGGATAATGCTTCCACACAACGATACGGTGGATGTATGTGTTAGAGGGATCCTGTTTCCGGCGGAGGTGGCTGTTACGGAATCATGCTGTGTATTCCATCCGGCGGGTTCCCTAGATGCCATCAACGGAAGACGCTGCATGATCGTCAGGATCTCCTGCTCCGTACACCTGAACGATCTCAGAATGTCATTCTCCGCTACTTCGATCCCGAACGATCTGACAAGGGAGGCCTGAGTCATGAACAGCAACATTAGTGCCGGTACGGTTCTGGTAACTCATGTCGGCAGTTCCAATGATGTTAGACAGGCTGCGCTGATGATCGACAGCCTGCGAACGTTCGGTGGAAGTATGTCTGATATCCCCGTTCTCGTGTTCGAAGACGAGGATCATCCGGTTCACCGGGGGGAATTCAGCTGGGAGGGTGTGACAGTGCATGGACTGGCCAGACCCGAAGGGGTGGTTCCGTATACCCTTGACAGTAAAGTGTATGCCTGTGCCACAGCGGAAGAGCTATTGCAGGATAACTGTGAGTCGATGATCTGGATCGCACCGGACTGCATGATTGTGAATACTCCCATCCTATTCCAGCTGGGAGACGATTGCGATGGCGCACTGAGACCAGTTCACATCACCAATATTGGAAGTCTCGCAGAGAAGCCTGCAGATGCGTTCTGGGAGGGAGTATTCCAGGCTGCTGGAGTGGATGATATCATCGTTGAGGAGCCCCTGCTCGCCTGGCTCTCCTGACGCTGCTCTTCCAGTTGTTGACAGAGGAGAGTTCCATTCGACAGTTTCTAGACAGGTTCAGATATGCTACTGGAAGCGAATAGACTCAGCGGATCACCGGGGAGATCATCCATGTTCATAAGAGCATTCATCATCGCCATCGTCAGCTTCTCTGCAGCAGGATACTCATCTGCGGATACCGGCTCTCAGCTGCCTCATGTAGCCGTTGTAACGACCGGGGGCACCATAGCTATGAAATACGACTCCACGACCGGTGGAGCGGTACCCGCCGTCTCAGGAGCAGACCTTATCGAGGCAGTACCCGGCCTGGACAGCATTGCTACAATAGAGACCGTTGAATTCAGCAACATCGACAGCTCGCAGATGACCCCCGAGATGTGGAGGGAGCTGAGTGAGAGAGTGCAGGAGCTTGTGTATAGAGATGATGTGACCGGAGTCGTAGTGACCCACGGCACAGACACAATGGCAGAAGCTGCATTCTTTCTCGTGACCACTCTAAGCACCGATAAAGCAGTTGTCTTCGTAGGCTCCATGCGCAGCGGTTCCGATCTAAGTCCGGATGGACCCGCAAACCTGTTCAACGCGGTTCTCCAGGCAGGACATCCTGATGCTTCCAGCTGGGGCGTCACAGTAACCATGAACCAGTACATCTCAGGCGCAAGGCATGTCGAGAAGGACCAGACCACGAATGTACAGACCTTCGACTGCGGTGAGTA
>JAOZQW010000253.1 GCA_029932015.1 Candidatus Fermentibacteraceae bacterium | reverse complement strand
TCCATTACTGCGGCTACTGGGAACCAGCGATGGTCAAGTGCCCCCGTTGCGGGTTCGGGGTATTCTCTCATCTCGGTCCCGGCATCCAGAAAGTCCAGGAAGCTCTTGGGGAGCTGCTTCCGAGAACGAGGATCATCAGAATGGATTCGGACACCACCAGGGGCAGGCGCTCCCACTGGGATATCCTCAGGAGTTTCGCAAATGGAGAAGGAGATGTTCTCCTCGGGACTCAAATGGTCGCAAAAGGGCATGACTTCTCAAATGTAACTCTCGTCGGCATCATTGCGGCTGACATGGGACTCTCCTTTCCGGATTTCAGAGCAGCAGAAAGAACGTTTCAATTGATTCTTCAGGTTGCCGGCAGGGCCGGGAGGGGTTCGCTCCCGGGGGAGGTGATCGTTCAGACACTCGACCCGGATGATAAAACCATCCTGGCCGCTTCTGCCCATGATTACGAGACCTTCTGGAAGGACGAGAGCGCTGTCAGGGAAGTGTTCGGATACCCTCCATTCGGTCATCTTGTGAGATTTGTCTGGAGCGGTCTGGACAAAGTGGCAGTACCCTCCATTGCGCGAATGTGCATGATGGAATTCGATCAGGAGGATATCCTGGTTTCGCCGGTTCAGGAGGCAGCTTTTTCAAGGATAGGCAGACGGTGGCGATGGAGTGCCCTTGCGCGGTCGGGATCCAGGGCGGCGCTCGCCTCTTTCTCTAGAGAGGTCAGGCGAAGAATGGATGGTATCACTCCGAGAAAGGGTGTCCGCCTCGAGATCGACGTAGACCCCAACAACCTCCTCTAGCCAGGGACGCAGCCGGGGACGTAGGTAAGTTTGTCAAGTTACTGACCGATTATTTCATAAGCATGGTGCAGCAACTGCTTATAGATGCTCGATTCACTCCTCATCCTTACTCTGAACCGCTCGGCTGCATCTGAGACTCCCTGTCGACTGAGCCCGACAATATGACCTGAATCACTGAAGGTAAGACCTATCGTATCAACTAGCAGATATGACAGCACTTCCCTTGCCTCAACAATCGAGTCCCTTCTACCTCCTGAACGAAGAGAACCCGCCGGAATCCTCCAGTAATCCTCGATCAGAATAACGAGCGATGTTATCACTTGGTGGACTGGCGTTCGCACTCTTGAAGAACCGGCGTCCGAGCCACGAAGCTGTTTAAGTACAGATAGACCGAACTCACGGCTTCCCAGCAGAGGAAATCCACTCCTGTTTACGGGACCGGGCAATGATGATTCAGTACTAACCAAACCCTTTGAATTCACAATGAATGAGCCATTGGTTAGCAAGTATTCTGGATCGGATTTATCTTCCTCAAGATATTCGAGATATGCATCTATCTTGCCGGATTCATTACCTGAGAAGCAGTCGAGCACCTCTTTGCGATTAATCCATTGGAGAGATCTTGGGTGAATCAATGCCCGGTGTCCACTCCATCTGTAAGATTCGAGATGATCCGGAAACCTCACCAGACCCGCCCTGAGAGGATTGAGGTGTATGTACCGCACTAGACTGAGAAGATACTCCTCTGCCTGAACAAGTATTGACTTAAACCTGTTCTGAAAGAGATGTCCAACTCGCTCATGACGCATGTTGTAGTAAACGGCGTGTCCTGTTAGAAGCTTCTGCATGAATTTCGAAAGAGACTCTCCATCCGTCCTGGTGAGCAGATGCAGATGATTAGGCATAAGCACCCAGGCGAAGATAGAAGTGCCGGTTTGCTGTATACACCTGACCAGCCTGTTGGTAAATACATCCATATCCTGATCATCATCGAATAGAGGGTGCTTCCCTACACCCCGCGCCATCACATGATGCACGGCACCTGGCCAATCGAGTCGACATCTTCTAGGCATTGTACTGCTAGTGTACTCGCAAATGGGAAGGAGTTCAAGGGGTGACAAAGTTGAAAGCGGTTATCAATAGTATACGGATATTTTAGTGATATATTAGCATTATAGAGGGCTATTAGGGCAACTACTTGACAAACTTACCTACGTCCCTAGAGGTCGGAAAAATACATTATGGATGAGTAGAGGGCGGCTTCAGGTCCATGCCCCATGATAGTCTCCGCCTGTTCGGCCAGTGTTCTGGCTTCAATGGAGATCCTGCTTTTAAAGCCATCCATCGAGGGAGTCCGTCGTCCATCAACGAGAAACCTTGCCCTGCCGATCAGCAAACCGATCATGGCGGCATCGTCCAGCATTACCCCTGTCGCTCGCGCAAGAAGCGCTCCTCCCCTCGAAGCAAATCTGGAGATCTGTCCGCTGTGTATCTCCCATGTCCTGCGTCCATCAGGAAGACCCAATGGCGAGCTGCCGGACATTTCCAGGGATAGACCGGCAAGAACTCCCCTCGATCCTATTGCCTCAACTGCATCCGTTATCAGCTCATGTGATCGGCGCCCTGCGTTACCAGCTAAATGCTCCACTGCTAGGGCAATGAGCCCATCTCCGCAAAGAATGGCACATGCCGGGTCCGGATCATCCAGAAGCACGGGAAATCCGTCGAGAAGCCTGCTGAATCCCGATATCTGTAGATGAACAGTAATACCGGCCCTGAGCATCAGGGAAGCAACCGCAATGGGTAAACCAATGTCCGGATCCTCGCCGCACCACATCGATGCGGCGCAGGCGAGCAGGCTGAGTTCAAGGTGGTCACCGTGCGTCAGACAGGACCGGAGGGCATCCCCGAACTCCTCTGGCATATCCCGCGAGGAATCCGCAACCACAAGAAGCGCGGATTCAAGGAGCTTCTCTCTCCAGAACTGGAGCAAGGTCAGTCCTCTTTTCTGGAGACAGTCAGTTCGGCCAGGCGCTCTGTGAGCTGCTCGCTGGAGAGCCCCTCTTCAAGAATGCCGTTCACTGCAAGACTGAATACACCTGTTTCCTCGCTCACAACCAGTGCAATGGCATCGGAGACTTCGGTGATCCCAAGGGCGGCTCTGTGCCTTGTGCCGAGAGCTCCCCTGAGTCTGCTCTGGCCCTGTCTGGGAAGGTAAATGCTCTTCGACAGCGGCAGTATCGCCCTTGCCCCGACAATCTCGCCGTTCTTTATGATGATAGCCCCATCATGCAGAAGCCCTGGAGGCTGAAGCAGCGCGGCGATGATGCTGGGTTCGATCTTCACCTTGTCCAGCTCCACCGGAGGAACTCTGTAGACTCTACCGAGGGACTCCTGACGCTCGATCACAAAGAGACCTCCAAGATGCCTCCTTTTCAGTAGCATACAGGACTCAACCAGTGTTCCGATAACATCCTTTTCGAGAACACCGGTCTGATCAGAAAAGCGCCTCTGGAGATTGCGCCCCATAGAGCCCAGTAGGTCCCTTATCTCCTCATGGAAGATGACCACCACCGCAATAAAGAGGAGGGGTGTGAGATTGTGCAGAAGAAAGGCGATCGTATAGAAGCCCAGGCTTCCCAGTACATTCGCAAGCAGAAGGAGAACCATGAACATGAGTACAACCGGCATCGCAGGTGTGCGCCACAGGTACTTGAGAATCAGCCTGACCGCCAGGGCGATAAGAATGAGATTAGCCAGTTGGACCAGCCAGAAGGCGCTGAAAAGTGAATGTCCCAACGGCTGTATCAGCATGGCTTCAGCTCTCTTGCGACTTTCAGGGTCTGCACAGTGCCCCTGACATCATGCACCCTGAGAATATCAGCGGAACCGCATACAATGCCTGAGACAAGATGACTGAGGCAGTCTCTTTGCACTGGTTCATCCTCATCGGCAAGTACTCCAAGGAAGCTCTTCCGCGAGTGCCCCAGGAGAACTCTGCAACCAAGCCACGAGAACTCGCTGAGCCTCCTGATGAGCCTGACATTGTCCTCCAGTCTCTTGCCGAATCCGATACCGGGATCCACAATGATCCTCTCCCTCGATATACCCATAGCCTCTGCATTCTCAATCCTGCTTTCCAGGA
>JAOZQW010000252.1:525-3955 GCA_029932015.1 Candidatus Fermentibacteraceae bacterium | reverse complement strand
TCTTGTCCATGCAGCGCATGAGTCCACCCCATGATGCCGGGCGATCATCTTCCGGCTCGAAGTAGACTTCGAGCACATTGTCGACCCAGTTGTCAGCCTCATTTGGAGTGGCGCCCGGTACTATCTGGCCGAGTTTCCATCTCCTGTAAGAATTGTACCATCTGATCTCGCCGTTCGGAAAAAGATATGTGGAGGAATTTCGGGGCATGCTCGAAAGATGCCAACCCGCCCGGGTCTGCCCAATCGGGAAGGAGGACTCGATCCCTTCCATGTCATCTATATAGACCCTTCCATCCACATTTGGATTCGGGAAGCTCATCGCCATCTCTCCCGAAAGCGACACACTGCTCTCTGCCTCGGTCCGTATACCGGGGATAAGATTGACGAGATCCGTCAGGAAACGCGGCTTAACTTCCAGATGGGCGTCAACATCCATCACAAGTGTTCTTGTTGACTCCTCCCCTACCCTGGGTCTGTCATCGGGAACACTGGCACTCTCGAACATCGCGGTGATTCCGACCCATGAATCGCTGCCGAGTCTGTACTCGGCCCTCGTCCCGATGAGCATTTTCCTCTGAACGGCGAAGAACGGCAGATAGTCATATGTGATCCTGAGTGAGTTGGCCGGATTCTGGGCATCCTCAGCAGCTTCGCCCATGAGAGTGAGCAGACCGACTTCGTAAATGATGGTATAATCAACATCCCTTACGAGTGTCCTCGAAAGACCGGCTACTGTCAGGACAACCGTCTCGCTGCCGGCAATAATGCCCATCTGTCCAAGGGAATAAGTGGTTGATGCCGCCCTGTAGTCCACGGATATGAAATACCTGCTCTGGGATGGGAGGGGATTGTACTCGTCATAGACAGCGGGATTCCTCTCATCGAGAACCTGGTCGTCAAAGGGCCGGATATCTGGGAAGACGAGGAAGCCGTTATCCCAGTCTACCGCATTCTCCTCATCCGCAAGAGAACCATCTCCGTTCGTATCAAGCCCCAGCAGTTCGATGAAAGGGACGCCGTCCTGTGAAGGTACCGGATCCTCACCGGAGCGCTTGAGGTAGATGCTGCAGATGAAGCTCTCCCGCACGATATTATTGGCACCAAGGTAATAACGGTTGCGAAGCTCGTAATTCCATGTGGGATAATTGGGAAGAGGATTGCTCTCTTTTATCAGTGAAAGGTATCTGTCGGTCCCTGAAGCCAGGTCTCCAACGGTATCTCCCTCAGCTGTAGTGAACCAGACGGCCAGTCTGTAATCGTCGTTGACAGGTGTCCTGAAGCGGATGATCGAGGAATCAACCAGAACAAAGTCAAGATCCTGACCAGCCTGCAGTTCATCCCAGTCTCCAGTGCCCCATGTGGTGTCTGACGGCGTAGCTGGAAGGAACCAGTCATACTGGACGGCACCGGTCTCCTCGTTGTTCGTTCCATCCATGTCATCAACGAATACCCTTATGCTCACGATACTCGGCTGAGTGAGGGAATCGGGAACAGTAAGGAAGAAGTAGTTGCTTGCCGGGTAGATATCCAGGATACTGTCCGTCACCATCGTAGCCTGCCCCACGAATTCCGCCGATTCGGTCGAACCTGCCTCCCTGCTGGCAATTGTAGTGATCTCAACCGGTCCGACCTGTGCGAGTATCTTGGCTCCAAAGAGACCCTGATGAGGAATACTGTATGAAACGAATTCAGGTCCTGTTATGGAAAGACTGATGTCACCCATCTCGATACTCTGGATGATCTCGTCCTCATACCCCTCATATCTGAGGCTGACGCTGCTCTGAGGTGTCATACTGCGTTCGCTGTCATGATCCACATTCACATGGATCTTCTGCCCTATCGTCCCGTCGAGATTGACCCTTAGCTCCTGCTCCATTTTAAGGTCAGGAAAGAGAGACTGGCTCTGACCCTCCGTCTCAATGGCGTTAGGCCTGTAATGTGTGACACCAGAGAGTGTGATCTTCTGGTAGCCGGTGATGTCTATCTGTCCTCCTTCACCGATAGTGCTCTCGAGAATGGAGGGCATATCGAGTGGGAGGTATATCGTCGGCACCAGAGAACCGGAGACCGTCGAACTGCGGATACAGTTTCGCCTGTTCATTGAAAGCCAGCTCTCGCGGAGTGACCATATCCTGGTTCTCTCTGCCAGAGTCGAGATGGGAAGAGACTCCAGGGTTGTCAGAGCAAATCCACGATAGAAATCTCTCCAGCAGAGAAAGCCGCTCCTGAAGGATGGAACAAGATCCGTACTGATCCGGGGACCGCCCAGCACCATGTATGCCGGAGGTGATGCCCAGGGATACCCGTCGATGAGCATCGGAGAGCGTACACCCACAGCATGCAGCGAAGCTGCGGCCAGGATCAGCAGTGCGGGAAGCATAGCTCTCCCGAAGTTCTTCATGAAGCTGTCTAGTCTCCAGTCTGTGTCCGGTTCCACACAATGGTGGAACAGAATATCATCGCAGGGTATATTCACCCCTGATGCATTGTACGCCTGATTGCCTATAATGGGACGGTTATGAGAAAGCTGCAAGTTTACACCATCAAGGAGTTCCTTCCACCCTTTATCCTCTCGGCGGGGGTATTCACCTTCGTTATGCTCCTCGACAAGCTTCTCGATCTGCTTGACATGATAGTCAGCAAGGGAGTCCCCATTCGCACAGTCCTGGAGGTTTTTCTGCTCCTTCTCCCCTCCATGGTCGCCGTGGTCATCCCGATGGGTGTCCTGGCAGGGGTCCTGATGGCTGTCGGCAGGATGGAATCGGACCTGGAGGTCACGGCAATGAAGGCCTCCGGAGTAAGCATATTCACGATCATACGCCCCCTCCTGCTTACGGCAACACTCCTTGCAGCGATTATGGTTCTCTTCAACAACTACGTTCTCCCCGACGCGAATCACCTGGCCAAGAATCTGCTCCTGGACATCGGCACAATGCGGCCGGCGGCCAGAATTATCCCCGGAATGTTCGTTGATGATATAGAGAACTACAGGATAATCGTGGAAGATAAGGATGACATAACGGGTGAATTGCGAAACGTAGTCATCCACGAGAGGATTCCTGGAAGTCCAGGCAGGACGATTACTGCACTCAGGGGAAGAATGGAACCTGTCTCGGCCAACAGGTTCAGGCTCCTCCTCAGTGATGGGCAGATGCATGAAGAGACTGAAGACGGCGGCTATCGCAAACTTGACTTCATCAACTACACGGTTGAAATAACCCGTTCGGAGGAGCTGGTCAGGCAGGACAGGGACAGCAGAGGTGACAGGGAGCTTTCAGCGATGCAGATGCGCTCGATGGTCGATTCTCTCCATTCCGGCCAGAATGTCCTCCTCGATTCCATGATGGTCTCGGGCAGACTGCCTCTGATAACACTCCATTCGGACTCGATCATCTCCTCTGGCGGCAGAGGCGGTACATTTCCTCCACCT
>JAOZQW010000252.1:0-515 GCA_029932015.1 Candidatus Fermentibacteraceae bacterium | reverse complement strand
CCACCGGACAGCCTGGACGACCGGACGCGGTTCAACATCGCAAAGAACTTCCTTGTCCAGCATGCATCTGACCTGAGACTTCTTGTGGACAGACGGAGTTCCATGGAACGAAGTGTGAGCCGATACAGGGTGGAGATCGAGAAAAAATACAGCATCCCCTTCGCATGCATTATCTTCGTCCTCCTTGGCGTACCCCTCGGACTCTCCACCAGAAAGGGGAGCGCAGGCGTAGCCCTTGGTGTAAGTCTCCTTGTCATTCTCCTGTATTACCTGTTCCTCATTGCCGGAGAGCAGCTCGCAGACAGGAGGATGATGCCGGCTTTCCTATCGATGTGGCTTCCAAACATCGTACTTGGAGTGGCAGGTGTTATCCTGACGCTCAGGAGTCTGCACGAAGGGAATCCGCTTCCTGTGGACGTGGCTGTCACCGGAATTCGTAAAGCATTTAGAAAGATTCTGCGTAAAAATCGCCTGACGGACAGAGAAGAGAAGGGATCCTGATGTTCAGGAAGCTG
>JAOZQW010000251.1 GCA_029932015.1 Candidatus Fermentibacteraceae bacterium | reverse complement strand
TAATCAGCAGAACTGTCAGTATCGAGAACAATATTCTATTTCGCACTGTGTTGCCCCTTTCAGCATCAGCAGAACCTTGTGGAAAGCTAAAGCAGAATTTCAGTCATGACAATATGCGGGATATTCTGATCATGCTGTAAATCACATCACCATATCCTTTGATCGGTGGATTTGACATCAACTATACCGACGCTTTATTTCTTTTCAGTACCGAACATGAATGAGGGGCGAGATGATGTATCGCAGGAGTAGAGCATGTCCCTGAATTATGCCACACTACTGGAGAGAACCCAGCTCCTATTTGAGTCACTCGCCGCCGGGGATGCTCTCGGCACTACCAGCGAACTGAAGCATCACAAGGATATTCCCCATCTCTACCGTCAGCATCGCGATGAGGGCTGGCCTTTCAGACAGGTAGGAGGTGGGCCATTCACTCTCAAGAAAGGTACCACTACTGATGAGACCGGCATGGCAGCGGTCATCGTCAGATCATTCAGAGATGTCTACGGTTTTCATCCAGAGGACATAACAAAGAAAATGATAGCTTGGAAGCGCTCCAATCCAATTGGAGTCAAAGCTGATATAGTGGCTGCACTCGCATGGGCCGCTTGTTCCGACAACTGGTACGATGGCGGACTTCATGAATATCTCCATCGTCCTGATATGACCGGTATCTCCTGTATGGGTCGGAACGGTGTTATCGCCGGTCTGGCCGCCGACCTTGACCAGTCCTTCAGGTTCACTGTTCAGCAGTGTCTTATCACTGATTTCTCACCGATGACAATTATCTGCTGCTGTGCCCACACATTCCTTCTCATGGAATTAATGGGGGGAGGGCATCCGGCAGAGAACTGGAGGAGTGATCTCGAGCTTCTCTTCAGGATGTGGCTCTCCAGAGAAACGAATCTGTCAGTATGCCTGTGGAAAAAAGCCGTTGGTGACAGACTCGATGCAGATCTCGCTGAGTTCATGTCCACCGACCTGTCCTCTACATCCTGGAATCCGCTGGATACTGACTGGAGCAGTCGGAAGGAGTGTCCCCTGCTTACACTCCGAATAGCTCTCTGGGCGCTGCACTGGTCACTATCCAGTGAACCCTTTCCCATTCCTCATACCTACCTGCCTGCGGAGGTTTTCCGTATGCGCGGCCCCTTCGTACTCGGATGGGTCGCTCTTATAGGTCATCACTCTGATACCTATGCAGCCGTTGCAGGACCAATGCTTGCGGCTGCACATAATGGTCTTCCCGAAGGGATGACAGCCGATCTTGTCATAATGAACGGCTTCTGAGCGTATAGACATCTCTCTCTAGATGACGAGTACTCCGTTCAGGAACAATATTCAGCGAGATGGACCGCTTAACGCTATTCTGGGACTTGGAGGTGCTTGTGAGCAGAATGCTTGTCAGACCACTTTGCGAAGATGACTTGGATGACATAGCATGGATATCCAGGAGCATCTGGGATGGAGGCGACTACATCCCCTCCGTTGCCCCGGCATGGCTGAAGGAGGGCGGATTCTATGGCGGAGAGCTGGATGGAAGAATCGTCGGCACATTCAGAATGACGCTCATGCCCACGGGTGTTCTCTGGTTCGAGGGACTTCGCATTCACAGTGACCTCCAGGGACAGGGATTTGGCAGGATACTTGCTGACAGAGCCCTGGAGATAGGTGATTCAATCATCACAGAGGGGTACGCTAACTGCCAGGAGTTCTGCACCTATATCTTCAATGTAGAGAGCCTGGAAATTGCCAGATCGCAGGGATTCGAAGTCGTCAACGGATTTCTGCTCCTGGTGCGTGATGGTCCATTTTTACCTGCTGAAGTCAGGGAGATTGAAGCTTCATCTACTTCGATCCCTGACAGGGGTGGGCATATCCCCTGTGGCTGGAAGCATCCAAGGTATTCCTCTGAGGGCATACGCTGGACCATGGAGAGGTCGATCCAGCTGGCCTGTGGGTCGGCAAGGATGATGAAGAGGAGCAACTCGGAAACCTATATTCCGCTCAGAGGTTCAGCGGAGTACCCGTATGACCTTCTGAATGGGGTGGAGGGGGACGCTTTCGCCAGAGACAGCGAATCCGCTGAGCTGATACTGCACAGCTCTCAGACGGAAATAATCGAAGAAGCATATCGGAGGGGATGGGGAATGTGGAAGAAAACGGAAGAGAACAACATCCTGGTTCTCAGGCGCATTCCCTCGGATGACGTCTAGCCCGCATTTCTCACAGCTCTGCTCGGAGTGGTGGATTTCGGGCTCGGGTGATCACTTCGGGGTGATTCATGCTGAATTGAGATACTGAATGATGTCAGCTGAGCCTGCAGGGGATCATTTTCACAGATTGCCGCTTCTGATCGCATAGCTTCCCATCTGCTTCCGGGAAGCCTTCAAATCGAGAGGCTGGTGAGTATTACTCCCTGAGAGCGGTTAAGTTGTTGACGGCTTTGCTGAATGAATCCTGCCAGGGATAGCCACTGGCCATGGATACCAGGACCCTCCTGACACTAATCCTGACCAGTGCTCCTATTTTGAGCAGCTTCAGACGGATGGAATCGCACATGGCCCTGGCCATCTCCGTACCCTTCAGACCGAATCTCCTCAGGGCGTTCAGCAGCATGTAGGCCACTGATGAGAGCCAGAGCCTGAATTGGTTGGATCTCATCCAGTGGGTGCTGGTCCTGTCCGCAAACAGGCAGAGCTGCTGCTCCTTGATACGGTTCTCCATATCGCCCCTGGCACAGTAGAGCTCCTCGTAGATGGCCCTGGGATAATGCTTTTTCAGATCAAGCGAGGTAACCACAAATCTCGGATTGCTGCCCTTCTCGAGGTGCTCCGCCTTGGCGACCACACGCCTGGAGCAATTCCAGCTCTTCAGGGTCCTGTAATGGAATGAGCTGAAGATCCTGCTCGCCCTGCCCGTCTCCTCGCACATCTTCTCGGCCTTTTCAAGATCGGAGGATATCTGTTTCTTCAGTCGGGCGTTCTTGGCAAGGCCGATGACATAATCCACACCTGGGGTTTTCTCGCACCAGACCAGCAGATCATCCCGGCAGAAGCCGCTGTCACCACGAATGATGACATGCTGCTTTGGCCACCTCGCATGTATGGCTGTAACGATCCGCTCAAGCTCCTCAACGGATCCCTTCGCTCCGTCGATGTTGGACGGGCGGAGTTTGGCGAGCAGCAGGTAGCTGCCTGCAAACACGTACAGCGGCATGTAACAGTAGTGCCTGTAGTAACCGTGAAAGAATCGGCCTTCCTGCTCTCCGTGCAGGGGATCATCCGTGGCATCGATGTCCAGGATAAGCTCATCGGGGACACCTTCCCGCTCCATCTGGTCAAGCGAGAGCTCAAGGATCGTATCGGACAGCATGTCGAATGACACTTCCATCCTGTGATAACGATCGTTGCGATCCCCCGCCTCCCGTGAGGACAGCTCCAGGCGGTTCAGCGTGCTCTTGCCCGCAAGTGCCTCAGTGGGCTCCTCACGCCCTACTGCCGCTGCAAAGCTTGGGTCGTATCGAAGCGTCTCGTGATCGTCAACATCCTCGTAACCCAGGGCAAGACCGAATATCCGCTGTCGCAGAAGAAGTGAGAGCGGATGATTGATCTGGCTTGATGCACGCCTGTCTGAAAAACACTCGACAAGCCTGTCGGTGATACCGAATATCTCGTCCACCTCACGAAGCAGGAACACTCCTGCATCGGATGTTATGCTGCCGCCGTTGAAGTCGGCTACAACACGGCGCTTTTTCAGGCCTTGAAACTCGAATGTGAGTTGGTTATTATTGAGTACAGTCTGTTTTTGCATGAGGCCCTCCTGGATGGTGTGTAACTGGTTGTTGATAACCCAATTATACCACCCTTGGGGGCCTCTCGCAAGACTAGGTGTGAGAGATGCGGGCTAGTCACTATGTTTCTCAGAACAGTGTCCCGCAAGAACCGCGACGGATCGAAGG
>JAOZQW010000250.1:2463-4013 GCA_029932015.1 Candidatus Fermentibacteraceae bacterium | reverse complement strand
TCGGAGCATCTGATATGCCCTTGCCCTGAGCTGTCTGTTGTCCTCTCTGAATATCTCGATAAGCTGATAGACAAGATTGGAAGGGGGGACCATGCCGACAAGCTGCCTTGCCAGACGCGAGGTTCTTTTATCCTCTGAGAGGAGTTTCTGAACCAGTGATTCGGCTGCGTCCAGCGAGTCCAGCATCCCCGATACCTCTTCGATGGCTCGCCCTGCAGCATCCTCCATGAATGAGTCAGGATAGAGCTTCTCCTCGACACTGCTAATGACCTTTGCGCAGCTCACTGCAATTGTAAGCATCCCATGCGCCATGAGAGTTCTGAGTATGGCCCCAGACATGGTCACAAGCCTGAAAAGGACATCCGGATCTGTCTCGTCATCAATGACGGCAGCAAGCTTTTCAATGATCTGCAGTACGGTGTTATCCTTGCCGCGCTCTACTGCCATCCTGGTTAGATTCTGGAGACTGTCTGCTGCTTCATGACGAACATCGGCATCTTCAGCAAAGAGATTATCGAGGTGCTTGAGGATGATCTTGCGAACAGCACTCCATGCCATGCCCCTCTGCACATGCTCGCTTGCGAGGAGCCCCGTCTCCAGGAGAGTGGGATCCAAGGCAGCAATAAACCCGGCTAGAGTACCTCTCTGACTTGTCAACTCGCCTTCACCGCCAAGAAGAGTCTTCAGGGCTTCACCGACATGTTCTGCGTCCATCGAGTCTATGCTCTCGCCTTTTTCAAGTCGCTTCAGAAGTTCGGAGAAAATCGCATCCTCAAGCGCTGTTTCCTGACGGTCGAGTCCATGGCCCGAGCGCCGGGCCTCCTCCTCACCCGAGATAAGCTCGTAATGGAAACGGTTTACAGTGATCGTCTCGAGATTCCTGGATTCCAGCAACTTCGCGATGCCGCCATGACTGATGATATAGCCTGGAGGCCTGTTGAATAGCTCTGCAAACGACATCACATCCCTGACAGTGGTTCCTTCGGAGAAGGATATGCTGTTGATCTTGCGATCGATGAGCGATCTTATGAATTCCTCAGTGGCCTTGCTCTTCCTGCGAATGGTAACATCGTTGACCATCACTGTCTCTCCAACGATGCTCAGAGCGACCTGACCTGTCGCGGAGATGAATTTGTTCAGAATACCCAGGAATGAGGTAATAGTGGGTTTGATGGATGGATGACCGGCAGGGAACATCTGCATGGTCCGTGTGAGAAGTTCGAGACGCTTGACTAGACTCTCCGCGCTTCTGCTCGCCAGTGCCGCCGAGACACCGGTTGACCCTCTATGTGCATCGAGGCCTTTACCGGATGCTGTGGTCTCAAGCATCTTTTCAGAGAAAGAGTATTGCCAGGAGCCTGGTGATCTCTCGATGAAGTCCAGCTCGCTCAGTACTTCCTTGAGGGGTTTCCTGCATGATACAGGATAGCTGCTCAGTTCGAACTGCAGTCTTCTGCCATCAGCGGAGCCACTCTCCAGTATTCTGAGAGTGATCTCAGCCGCATTGTCCGTCATCTCTGAGGTAGTACCGTGAAGCACCTCTTCGCGAA
>JAOZQW010000250.1:0-2453 GCA_029932015.1 Candidatus Fermentibacteraceae bacterium | reverse complement strand
TCGCGAAGTATGTATTCGATCTCAATCGTAAGGGCTGTTTTTGCCACTATCGAGGTGATTGCCTCACCTGTATAGCGAGGTATCTTCTGCCAGATGGCGGACATGGCAGGTTCCATGTGTTCCATCTCATCCTTAAGTATCTCCCAGTCCCACTCACTATCTGCTTCACGGAGACTGTTCCAGTCTATCAGAGTGAGGAATACAAGGGCATTGTCGGGTCTTGAGCAGGCGTTGACAACTATGGATGTAACAGCTTCAGCAGCCTCCTCCGGTGTATTTGCGGTGAGGATGGCTCCAAGTGCACGGCTTCGATCCTCAACATCCCCTGCGGACAGGACTGCGGATATGAGACGGGAGGCCAGTCTGTCACCCTTACCCGATATTGACATGCAATAACCCCCTTCTTGATACAAATATCAATGCAAAATGATACTAGTCATCAGACCCTCTGGTCAAGAAGTACTGTAAATCAAGCGGAGATGGTTTCTGATCAGAATTCCTCGCCGATGATCCAGGAACCTAGTCCGCTCTCCCAAAGATAGCGGTGAGCAGGAAACTGACGACACCCACTATCACAACAAGAGTGAGATCCTTGTGAAGGACGAAATGCATTACGCATCCAATAGCGGAACCAACGAAGAGCCCTCTGAATACTCGGGCAACAAGATCTCCACTGCGTCTCACAAGTACAACGAATAACACGATAATACCAGTAGCGATAAGTATCAGCGGCTCCTGGTGAAGCTTCAGGAATGCAACAAATCCATCGATGGCATTACCCCCTCCACGATACAATCATCCAAGTGAAAACCCTCACTGGATGAACGTTCACCGAAATGTCCCAAGTGAATTCATATCCCAAGAGAGTTCAGATGTCCACCTGCCATATAGAAGGGGAGAATGAGTTCATGAACACCGGTCTGGGAATGGAGCAGTCGAATGTCACCCAGAGATGATCCTCCCGGATTGTGGAGAACCCGCGGCTTTGGAAGCCGCGGATTCATTTTCCGTGGTACTTGACCGATAACAGCTCTAGAACATTGACTTGATCCCGCCCCAGGTCGTGGATTCGAGGACCATGTCACCGTTATCCGGTACCTGGGATTCATGGTTCAGGGAGGTGACGACAACATTGTCAACCTGGGCATTACTATCACCATCCGAGTTGTAACGGCCGGTTACGAAGCCCATGAACCCGTAGTTGCCATAAGTACAGTCATTTGCAGTCAGCAGCCACTGAACAGGCTCAGGTGAAAGGACCTCCGACCAGACTTTGGCCCTTAACTGGCTTCCATCACACTCGAAGTGTATCCAGTACAGCTCATCCTCTGTCAGAGGGTAATGCGCCCCAACGAGATTCGTCCAGTTACCGAAACCATCATGCCGGAAGATGTTGATCAGATTGTAGTCGTATCTGAGCCAGAGCGCGTATCCAGTCTGAGCTAGAGTACCACGAAGGAATATGCCGATGTAGTCGGATGGGGCATGACCAACTCCCTCCAGCACAACAGAGTAGTCATTGGTGGACATGTACAGACCGGTGCTGTCGCCTCTTATTACACCCGGGTCGATATCACCGCAGCCAGAGTACGACAGCTGGTATCTGTATTCATCATTGACGTAGTAGCATCCCTCAGGCATGAGATGAAGCCATCCATCTGCATTACCATCGTTGAAGTCATCCTCGAACAGCACATCAATCGGTGAACTCTGTGCAAAAACCAAATGCACGATAACCGTGAGTGCGATCAGAACCTTCATCTCTCCATCCCCCTCATTTACCGTGGCAGACGGGAATGGATTCGTCATTCATCCGACCGCCACGGATGGCTGTATCGGACATTAATGTCTGGAAAAAGGGCAAAAGTAGAAGGCACTCAAGGTTCAGCATGTTGCCCAGGGCAGAGGATCCCAGACACCAATCCATGTTGATACTAATCAACCATATTTAATTGTCAATGGTATAATCAGAGTATTTTAGTAAGTAAATGGAATTCAATCCCTGTGAGCGATCTCATAGAAACCTTTATGGCTGGTGTTGAGGGTATTCTTACATCGACAGATGTGGAAGGAACAGGAAGCATACTCATCAGTATCACAGAGGGCTTCCGTAACTGAATGAAGATCATCATGAGAATGGATATGGCTTCACAGACTTCGAGAACTGTGGAGTAAGAGGCAGAGCGCTATGCGGAAGACAGTATGGGTGCGTACCTCAACTTTTGGTTGGGAGCCTAATAATCGAATTATTGAGGCCGGGCCTGAATTCTTCGATTATTGAAGAAATGAGGCCCGGCCTCAGAACATAAAAAGGTGGCTAGCCCAGAACACAGCTCCTACTTTATCACTACGAATCTCTGTGATGCTGTGAACTCCCCTGAGATCATCCTGCAAAAGTAGATGCCAGGAGCAAGATTCTCAATTTGAACCTGGTGAACTCCTGGTGAGTGCAT
>JAOZQW010000533.1 GCA_029932015.1 Candidatus Fermentibacteraceae bacterium | reverse complement strand
GGACCGATTCCACGCTGATGCCCTGGCCGGTCTTCCAGCATGACATGTATCACACAGGTTTATACGGCGCCGCTGGATTTCTGACCGTGCAGCCCATTTACATCGATAATGGAAGTGATGTGATCATCCCGGCAGGATCTGTCGATCTGGCCACTGGATGCCAAGTGCGTGAAGTGTTCTCGGCAGTATCAGTCCTCGAACCTGCAAATATGAACTCAGCTCCGGTGGGAAGTACACAGTCATCCGTACGAGTAGATAGTCCCGCATACGATATGATCGAACATGTCGGCAATCCACAGTGCCTGACCGACGGATCCTACGACAATCATTATCGACCGTCTGCGGGTGTGGTTTCGGTCGAGATTGATCTCGGCAGATCATGTCAGGTGGTCGATGTCCTCCTCGAAGGGCTTGAGACCATACAGATAAACGGGAATAATGTTACCGGTATTGAGGCCGCATCTGAAGGGGAAGGCTTCCTCCCGTTCGAGGCCGGTATGACGTACAGGTATCTGAGGGTGCAGGGTGCTGAAGGCGCCACCGAGATACGAGTGACTGGACATCCTTCAGGAGTAAGCAGATCGGCAGAGATCGTCTTACAGAGGACTTCGGGCGGCTGGTCCATACCTCTTGAGGGGTTCTCCTCCGAGGGTGGTCCTGCCGAGATATCCGTTTACGATGTTGTCGGACGACTCGTCTGGAGCAGCGCAGCGAATCCGGGATCTGACGAGGTGATCTGGGACGGCATGACCTCATCTGGCGCTCAGACTGCTGCAGGGCTGTATCTTGTTCGAGTCGAGTCCGGCGGGGAGGTCCGTGTCGGCAGGATAGTGGTTGCGAGGTAGGACGGAGATTCTTCGACTACCCAGTTCCTGCCGATAATACTTGTCGGGCTCTACACTGCCCTCCGTGAAGGGATCACGCCCTCCTGCCTGAGCAGGCTGGTAGGCGAGGAGTCCAGGAGATCTGATCCAATCCATCAGATGGGGAGATCTGATATGTCCATCAATGGCCAGGCGGTGATGGATCTGTCCAGCGGGAATCTCTCCGTACCAGGATACTCTACCCATAGATGCTCAAGATTGAGTTCACCAGGAATATTAGAGTCGTCAACTCTAATTGTCATTCGCTAACTA
>JAOZQW010000532.1 GCA_029932015.1 Candidatus Fermentibacteraceae bacterium | reverse complement strand
ATACGCTCCACTCCCTCCGGGGAACCGCCGATCCAACCTGCAGGGTAACTGCGGACTGGACCACATGCCCGGACAATGATTTCAGCAGGTACATCCTCTACAGAAGCGAATTCCCGGGTATAGCGCATGATCCATCGGGGGTCTCGATACTCGGTGTATTCGAAGGCTGGGGGGACACAGTATTATTAGATACTGATGTGTCCTGGGGAGAGACATGGCATTATACCGTTCAGACGGAGAACTCCGCTGAGGTCGACTGCTGGAGTAACGAGGTCAGCATTGTACTTCCAGGGGAGGAGCTTGAGCCGATCACTCTGTCAGCTGAGAGCGATAGTCTATCAGTGCATCTAAAATGGACCAGCAGCAGCTCCACCCACTTCCTCAGCAACTCACTGTACAGATCCGAGACAGGACAGATATCCAGCGATACCGCCTCTGCCACGTTCATGGGAACCTTTGATGAAGTGACCGATACGACCTTCACTGACACATTTGTTATCCCCAGTACTCAATACTATTATGCCATGCTCACAAGGACCCTCCTGGGACAGAGCATCTGGAGTAACGAAGTATTCACTACCTTTCATGGACAACCAGCATTCCCGTACATGATCATTGACCGGATCACTGCAATGAGCTTTGCCGGCGATATTATCGTCTCATCGACCGGGGATTACGGAATGCGAACCCAGTCCAGCTACTTCCCGAACTTCGTCATCCGAATGGACGATCACGAAATAATCTATGAACTCGAGACACCTACTTTTATCAACAATGCCTGCCCTCTTCCCGGAGGTAATCTGGTCTACCTGTCATCCACATCAGATGATGTGATCTGGGTCGCTGATCTGGATATGAGAGCTGTTGTGGATAGCGTGCAGATGACGGTCGTTCCTGCTGCCATATGTACAGATCCATCGGGAGGACTCGCATATGCTGCAAGCTACTACGATCATATCGTATCCGTCATCGATACGGATGCCCATCAGGTCATAGACTGGGTATACACTTCCTCCAATGTGGACGGGATCGCCTGCCACCCATCCGGTGAATATGTCTATGCCATCAGTTCCACAGGAGACGATGTATCGGTTATCAGAACATCAGACCTGGAAGTGATAGCCGAGGTCGAGGTCGG
>JAOZQW010000021.1 GCA_029932015.1 Candidatus Fermentibacteraceae bacterium | reverse complement strand
ATGATAAGGAGCACGCAGCTACCTGACTCTGGTCACCACCCGTGAGATGTCCTTGAACATTATCAGCGCGAACAGTACAAGTATGACTATCACCCCTGTCTGCTGGATGATCTGACTGCTTCTCTTTGACATCGGCTTGCCGCGTATCCCCTCGAGAACAAGCATCAGGAACTGGCCGCCGTCCAGCACCGGGATGGGCAGCAGGTTGAATATCATGATGGCGAGAGAGATGCTGGCGATGGTCCAGAGATAGCTTGTCAGGCCGGATCTGGCCTGCTGTGTTAGGGTCTCTGCAACGTAGACGGGACCACCGGAACTCTCAACGAGTTCGCTGGGACTTCCGAAGAGCCTGATCAGTGTCCCGAAGACATCAGCAGCTCCTCGAAGGGCGCTGCTGACACCCTCCATGATCGCGGTTCCGAAAGGGAGCTTGTACTTGTCCGAGGGAAGCCTGACGGTCACTCCGGTGAGTATCTGTCCATCGTACTCCTGCGGGGTCACATGGGCTGTATGAAGTTCGTTCTCCCTGAAGAAGGTCACTTCCATGGTTCCCGATGGAAGGGTCACTTCCGTGGTTCCCTCCATTGACAGAACGCTCTGCTGGTAATCATGCCAGATGCGCACCTGTCTGCCATCTACTGCTGTGATGCTGTCACCTGCCCGGATGCCGGCCTCATATGCAGGCATGCCGACCATTGATTCGTCAATGACCACCGGAACGAGAGGATGGAAGGGAATGCTCCCGGAAGAGAGCGAGTAGCCGGTCTCGATCCTGCCTGTCGAAGTGCCTGCGAGGAGGGTCCCCTCAGGCAGGGCCTCCATGATATCAATGATTTCCGTGTAGTCGCGGACCTCTTTACCGTTCACCGCAAGCAGGGTATCGCCTACAGCAAGACCCAGTGCATTGTCTGCATTTCCGACCACAGGGGGAAAGACGGATACCTCCCACCCGACTACGCCAAAGACAAGAACCAGTATTAGTGCCGTAAGAAACAGATTGGCGGCGGGACCGGCAATTGCCACCAGTGCCCTTCTATACCATGGGATATCAGTGACGGGATCTCCGAATGTTCCCAGGTTGACCTTGACATATCCACCGAGCGGGATCGCTCCGATGCAGTACTCGGTGCGGCCGACCTTCTTCTTCAGTATATGCGGCGGGAATCCTATGGAGAAACGTGGCACATCAAGCCCGACAAGCTTTGCCATGAGAAAGTGACCGACCTCATGAAAGAGAATTATCACTCCAAGACCGAAGATGACCGCAGCGGCGCTCAGCACGGTGTCCCTATCATCTCGGCTGCCGCCCTCCTGCCCTCTGCATCAGCTTCCATCACGTCCTCAAAACTCCTTACTTCCCACCTGGAATGCCCTTCCAGTGCATGAGCGATGACCTGCGAGATCCTCCCGAATGTTATTCTGCCTGAGAGGAAAGCCTCAATGGCGACCTCATCCGCGGCGTTCGCCACTGCAGGAAGAGTACCCCCTTCCTCTCCAGCCGCAGCAACGAGCCCATAGGCTGGATATACGAGGGGATCAAGAGGTTCGAAACACAGGCTCCCCCAGTCGAGGGGGCCATCTTCCTCGAGAACTATCGCGGGTTCTCCGGCCTCGAGCAATGCATACTGAATGGGCACCCTCATATCGGGGTGGCCGAGCAGAGCCTTCCAGGCTCCATCAGCCAGTCTAACGAATGAGTGCACTATGCTCTGCGGATGAATGACCGCATCTACTGGAACACCGAAGAGCCATTTAGCCTCTATGACCTCGAACGCCTTGTTGACCATTGTAGCCGAATCAACGGTTATCCTTCTGCCCATGCTCCAGGTTGGATGTGCCAGAATCTCCGGGGGGCCTGCTGCATACATTGCAGCGGGATCCATATTCCTGACGGAACCTCCGCTGGCAGTCAGGGTCACTCCGAGAACAGGTCTATCCTCCCCATGGATGCAGCGGTGGATGGTGCTGTGTTCGCTGTCTACAGGTACGATCAGGCCACGTGCAAGATGCTCTCCGAGAAGCTCACCCCCGACCACAAGGCTCTCCTTGTTCGCGAGAGCAAGCGGCAGACCCAGCTCCTGACAGAGAAGACTGGCAGAGAGACCTGCACTGCCGACAATTGCGTTTAGTACGATATCTGCTCCCTGGATAGCCTCCTCCAGAGACTCAGGACCGGTAAGTATGCCCGTTGTATCAGCTCCATCAAGAGGGGCTACCGCACACGCAGTGGATGGCCCGTACTCAAGGATCTGCTCTCTCAGCAGCCTGATCCCGCTTCCGCAGAGGATGGAATGCAGTTCAAGGCTCTCCGAGCGCTGGATGATCTCCAGAGCCTGAACACCGATGGAGCCGGTACTGCCGAGTATAGCTACCCGTCTTTTCCTTCTCACAGTATCCCTCCCGGACCGAAGAGTATGAGGATGATCCATACAGCGGGAACAGCAGCGAGTACACTGTCAAACCTGTCAAGCGCTCCGCCATGCCCTGGGAACAGCCTGCCGGAGTCCTTCACACCTGCATTCCTCTTCATCGCCGATTCGAGAAGGTCACCCAGAACACCTGCAGCACCGCCTGCCGCCCCGGCAACAATCATCAGTAATGGAGGATATCCGGCTCCGAGTGATCCTGCGATGAGGGCTCCCACTATCGAGCCGGTGATGCCTGCGAAGAAACCCTCCCATGATTTTCCAGGGCTGACTGCGGGAGCCATCTTGTGTTTTCCGAAAGCGCTGCCCACGAAATATGCGGCTGAATCACCTGCCCAGCAGATGAAAAGAGGTATGAAGAAGACCCATGGCGTATCCAGATCGAGCCTGAATCTGGCCAGCAGACCGAACCCGACGGCAATGGCCGTCATAGCGCCAATTGAACCAGCCATCCTTGCAGAGGCTTCTTCAACACCGCTGACCACCATCCACCGTATAGCCAGAACGGCACCTGGCACGAGTAGCAGCGGCATTGATACCGCCTCCGGAAGAAGTGCTACTGAAAGTGCAGATCCGGCAGCGAGAATACCGCCGGTTATCCTCATGGACGCTCCAGCACCAGGATCGAGAAGAGCAACCATCTCGATCCCGCAGAGAAGGGCCAGCAGTGCGGCAAATCCAGCGGACAGCGGATTCGAGTCAATGAAAGCAACGGCGAAAAAGGCACCTATGCCCGGTATCGCCACCGCCAGCCTCTTGAGCAGGGAGCCGAAGACCGCCAAGATCAGTCCTGGTCCTTTCCGGGCTCCACATCGCCGAATCGTCTCTTTCTGGTGAAATAATCCGAAAATGCCGCCTCAAGATGCTCTCTCCTGAAATCCGGCCAGAGCACATCTGTGAAATAGTATTCGGAATAGGCCGACTCCCAGAGAAGGAAGTTGGAGAGACGCTGCTCGCCGCTTGTCCTTATGATGAGGTCAGGGTCTGGAATACCGGGCAGGTACAGCCGCGAAGCTATCCCTTCCGCATCGATATCCTCCGGCGCAAGCGAGCCTGAGACTACATCTGCAGTCAGGTTCCTGACAGCATCCACTATTTCCGCCCTGCCTCCGTAGCTCAGGGCGAGAACAAGGGTGAGTCCCTCATTGCCGGCTGTGCGGATGATCGCTCGATCGAGTTCCTTCCTGGGACCCCGGGGCAGATCATCAAGCCGTCCGATAGCCTTGATCCTGACCTGGTTCTCATTGAGACTGTCGATATTGCGCCGTATAAAACTTCCGAGAAGAGCCATAATGAAGCTGACCTCGGCCCTCGGTCTGCTCCAGTTCTCGGTGGAGAATGCATAGAGGGTTAGATACTGAACACCCTGTTCACCGCAGTATTCGACTGCGTCGTGGATTGAGCGTTCAGCGGCCCGGTGTCCCTCGATCCTTCGCAGACCCCGGGATCGAGCCCATCGTCCGTTACCGTCCATGATGATACCCAGATGGCGGATACGGTTGTTCAGTGGTCAGACCTCCAGGATGTCGGCTTCCTTGGTCTTCAGAAGCCTGTCGATCTCAGATACGGCCTCATCGGCTATCTTCTGTATACGATCGAGCGCCTTGCGCTCCTCGTCCTCAGTGATCTCGCTGTCCTTTCGGGCGGAGTGAAGACTGTCGTTGCCGCTTCTGCGAATATTCCTTATCGCAGTCCTACCGGATTCAGCTATTTTCTTGATCTGCTTGATGAGCTCCACCCTTCGCTCCTCAGAGAGCTTGGGTACCGGTATCCTGATAATCGGTCCATCCGCGTTTGCCCGAAGGGCCAGGTCAGAGGTTTCAATCGCTTTCACGATCGCCTCAGATGTCGATGGGTCGAACGGCTGAATGACCAGCATTCTCGGCTCAGGAGCGGATATCCCTGCCACCTGCTTCAGCGGGTGAGAGCCTCCCCAGCATTCCACGCGGATGTTGTCCAGGAGCACCGGGCTTGCTTTGCCGGTCCTTATGACCACCATTTCACGAGCAGTGCTTTCGACGGACTTTTTTGCCCTATCGCGCTGGTCCGTGATAATCTCATTAATCATCTGTTCTGCCACCTCCTGAAACGATGCTTCCAATGGATGGGTCGTCTATCACCCGTGCGATATTCGCAGGGTTACGTATATCAAAGACTCTAATAGGAAGAGCAGCATCGCGACAGATGGCTACGGCAGCTGCGTCCATGACCCTCAGTCCAAGTCTGAGAACATCGTCGTAGGACAGGCTAGGGAGACGCTTCGCATCGGAGTGGACAACAGGGTCAGAATCGTAGATCCCGTCCACCTTGGTGCCCTTTAGAAGAACGGAGCAACCCGTTTGTACAGCTCTGAGCGCGGCAGCGGTGTCTGTGGTCAGTCCAGGGTTACCTGTTCCACCGCCATAGATGAGAACAGTCCCGGTACTGAGGAGGGCGGAAGCCTTCCTGGGATTGAATATGTCGACAATGCCGGGCACTGGAAATGCGGAAAAGACGGCTGCATGAGCTCCCTCTGCCTCGATAGCATCCCTGAGAGCAAGTGAGTTCATGAGTGTTGCCAGCATGCCCATCTGATCAGCCGTAACGGACTCTACTGAAGTAAGGTCTCTGCCTCGGACGAAATTACCGCCGCCCACTACTATGCCGATCTCGCAGCTCTTCTGATGAAGGCTGACGACTGAGGAAGCGAGCTTCCTGAGCGTATCGGGACGAAGGCCCTGGCCGGCATCACCAGCCAGTATCTCTCCACTCAGCTTGAGGAGATACCTGTTCGAATGCGGGCGGGCAGACCGGATCATTCGCTGCCTATGGAGAACCTCGCGAAGCGGTTGATGACGATGTTCTCCCGGAGCTTGCCAATGAGGTCTGTGAGAGCGTTCAGAACTGTACCTGTTTCAGGATCGTCCGACCACTCCTGGTCGAGAAGGCAGGACTCAGCAAAGAACTTCTCCATCCGGCCCTGGATAATCTTCTCGACAATATTCTCAGGCTTGCCTGAATCGGCCAGCTGGGAGAGGAGAACATTCCGCTCGGCCTCGACGTCAGCCTCACAGAGATCATCTCTCGACACTACAAGCGGTGGGTAGGCGGCTATATGCAGCGCAACTTTCTTCGCGAATGCCTGGAAGTCATCGGTCTTCGCTACGAAATCAGTCTCACAGTTGATCTCTACCATCACACCTAGTTTTCCGGGCGGATGGATGTAAGAGACTACAAGACCTTCTGAGGCCTGCCGGCCAGCCTTCTTGGAGGCGACCTTTATACCCTTCTCTCTCAGGATGGTTATTGCTTTCTGAAGGTCGCCGCCACTCTCGTCCAATGCCTTCTTGCAGTCGACTATGCCGGCTCCAGTTGCTTTTCTGAGCTGCTTGAGATCATTGAGGTCAACAGGCATTATTCACCAGTCCCTTTTCCATCAGACTCACCCTCGGGGGCAGCTACCGTCTCCGGTGGAGTCTCCTCGGCTGCGCTTTCTGCCTTCTTGGGTGCTGCCTTGGCTTTCGCTGGAGCCTTCTTCTTCTTAACAGGAGCTTTCTTTTCCGCTTCAGGGGTCTCTTCAGCAGAGGCCTTCTTCACTGGAGCCTTCTTCTTCTTAACAGGAGCTTTCTTCTCCACTTCAGGGGTCTCTTCAGCAGAGGACTTCTTCACTGGAGCCTTTTTCGCAGGAGTCTTCTTCGCAGGAGTCTTCCTGGGGGCGCTCTTCTGCTCAACGGTCTTCTTTTCTGCTGGGACCTCTGATGCAGGAGTATCTTTCACAGGCGGATCTGCTTTCGGAGTCTCCTCTCGGGAGCCTCTGGCAGCGTCTCGGCCCTCTGCGCCGAGTATTGCCGCATCCGCAAGCGTGCCTACAACAAGCGATATGGATTTGATAGCGTCATCATTGCCTGGGACAGGATAATCAACCTCAGTGGGATCACAATTCGTGTCAACAAGGCCAACACATGGGATACCGAGTTTCCGTGCTTCACGAACAGCGATCTGTTCTTTCTTGATGTCAACTACGACCAGAACACCCGGTAAGCCCTTCATATCCCTGATTCCGCTGAGATACTTCTCGAGCTTCTCCCTCTTGCGACGCTTCTGGAGAATTTCCTTCTTCGTAAGACTTGCGGGGAAGCCGACCTTCTCGGACCTCTCCAGCTCTTCGAGAGTCTTAATCCCCTTTGAGA
Source organism: Candidatus Fermentibacteraceae bacterium (assembly GCA_029932015.1). Taxonomy (GTDB): domain Bacteria; phylum Fermentibacterota; class Fermentibacteria; order Fermentibacterales; family JCC-6; genus JAOZQW01. Next base: position 8,311 of record JAOZQW010000021.1, on the reverse strand, counting down.
TGGTGGCAAAATTCGTGAGCGTTCCGCCCATCCAGCGCTCGGTAACGTAATGCTGACCGCTGCGGATAGCGTGCTCCTTGAGGCATTCTCTTCCCTGCTTTTTCGTCGCAACGAAAAGAATGCTCTTCCCTGCGGCTGCAGCCTTAACCACTAGGTTAGTGGCATCCTCCAGCAGCTCACAGCTCTTCTTGAGATCAATTACATGTATGCCGTTGCGTTCCATGAATATGTAACGCCGCATCTTGGGATTCCATCTGCTCTTCTGATGGCCGAAATGCATTCCGGCCTCAAGCATATCCTGCATGGTAGGGATATTCATCGCATTCTGTCCTTTCGGTTAACCTCCGACCGGCTCGAACGGGTCAATCCCATATGGGACACCGGACCCTCCAGCACCGGCCGTGTGTGTTAGAAGGGGATCCCAATCCGGGAGCCCCGCAGGTACTCTATCTCTTGGAGAACTGGAAACGCTTCCTTGCCTTGGGCTGCCCGTACTTCTTTCTCTCGACGATACGGGAGTCCCTTCTGAGCATACCCTCCGACTTCAGACGAGATCTGAATTCCGGGTTCACACTCACCAGTGCCCGTGCGATGCCAAGTCTGATAGCGCCGGCCTGACCGGTGATGCCTCCGCCTTTGACGTTGATGACAACGTCGTAGCTATGATCGGCTTCAACCACGCTGAGAGGCTCGAAGGCGTGCTCGACCTGCCAGAGGTGACTGAAATATTCACCTGCATCACGGTGGTTCACGACGATCCTGCCATTACCCGGTCTCAGGTAGCACCTGGCTGTGGATGTCTTCCTTCTCCCGACTCCGATGTACTGCTCCATTTTTTCTGCCCCCGGCCCTATAGTTCCAGAACCGAAGGGTTCTGGGCTTCGTGAGGGTGTTCGGTTCCGGCGTATATTTTGAGTTTCTTGAGCTGAGCGCGCGCAATTCTATTCTTGGGGAGCATACCCTTTACGGCATGCCGCAGAATTCGGTCGGGATACTTCTCAAGCATCTTCTTGAGGCTGGTATAGCGCTCACCGCCGGGATAGCCTGTATGTCTGAAGAACTGCTTTTGGTCCAGCTTGCGGCCCGTGAACTTCAGCTTGTCTACATTAGTAACAACGACGAAGTCACCGGTGTCGATATGAGCCGTATAGACCGGCTTGTTCTTCCCCTGCAGAATCATCGCTATCCTTGTTGCCAGTCTGCCGGCCGAGTGACCTGTGGCATCGACCACCCACCACTTCCGCTCGATCTCCCCGGCCTTCGCGGAATACGTCCTCACTGAAGAAACCTCCATTATTCGCGTCGATCATACACGACGGTCATGCACATGACACCGACGGTCCATGAGATGATCGCCGGAGATACCTGTCTTCCTGTTCTTTCTCCCGTACTCCTCCTGAGGGCACAAAGACCCTTCAGGAATGCCCCACGGGGGCGCAGCCCTTGCAACGACCAGGGATGCAGGCGGACCCATTTGGACCGCACGGGACCGCTAAACTGTTACAATTCTAGGCAGAAGTCAAGGATGATCCGGCTTCAGAACTCCTACTGCAGCTCTCCTGAAATCTCTTCGAACAGCTCCCGTCTCCTGGCGCTGTTGAAGGTCTCTGCGGCTCTTGCGCCGCCGTAGATATTCCCTCCGTAGAAGGAGAGTCCAAGCCAGCCGAGCAGGACCGATGTTGCCGTGTCACCTTCGCTGACAGCCTCGTAGAACAGATAACCCATGAGACCGTTCATCCCCAGGGCGATGAGTCCGTCCGTATAGTGTCCGCAGAAGACCTGCCCGCTCCCAGGGATGAGGGCACTCGAAAGACCGCACCAGAAAGGACTCCGCTCGGGAAGCTGCTCTCCTGAAGCGACCAGTCCCGAAAGGATTAGAGCCCTCTCGCTCCATGGTCCTTCAGTGGAGGCCAGAACAGTGAGTTCCTGAGAGGATTCAGACCATCTTCCCTGACGGGCAAGCATCAGTGAAGCCATTATCCTGCCCCGGTCTCTCATCGATGGTTCAGCAGAGGTCTCGACAGCTTCAAGGCAGAGTGCCCGGGAATGGGTGAAGTCGCCATACTCCTCCAGTACGGATGCTTCTCCGAGAAAGGCCATTGCCCTCTCGTCCCCTTCAGGCAGCCCCGATCGAAGACGTCTGTAGAGAAGAATAGCATCCCCCGGCCTGCCCAGTTCCTGCCAGCACCTCGCAAGTCTGAGGGAGGATGCCGGATCGGAGAGAGTATCTCCGCCATTTGCGTGTATTATCCTGAGATACTCCACAGCGGCCATCTGGAACTCCCCGGAATCGTAGAGGAATTCTGCGAAATCCCGCTCCTGCGCGGTAATGGGCGTCAGTATCAGAAGGGCAGCAAAGATCGTCCCCAGCATGTCACCTCCACTCTCCGGTCGACCGGATCCAGTACTTCCCGGCCCGGTCCATCAGCGTACTCACCGGATCTGAGGGAAGAACTATGGCATCTGGTCCATCTTTCAAGAGCCATCATTGTTCCCAGAAGTGGACCGCTCTCCAGAATAGCTTCCTGTCCGTAATGAGAACAGCTGGGGGAGTAGACGCAGTTCCTGCTGAGGAGGTCCCGCATTATCAGCCTGTACTGGAAGAAGAGAACATCCATGCTCCCCTGACTGCTCCCCGCATCGTCCTCATCCGTGTATGGGGCGGCAGGAAGGGCAAGGAGAGCAATGACAAGCATGAGGCTCAGCATATCACCTCTCCTATCCTGTCCAGAGAACAGACCTTCAGACCCCCTTGATGCATATCAGCTTCAATTGACTCGTCCCACATGGCGGGGACAATCCACAGCTCAACACCACAGAGGAGGGCAGCCCCCGTTCTGCCGCACAGGGAGAGCACCCGTTCACGGGCAGGCACCCTGCATGAAAAGGACTGCGGCAGAAGAGCAAGTTCCTTCCGGTAGAAAGGCAGGAGAAGTGTCACATCCTCCCAGGGCGTCAAACGCCTGGGACGACTGAACCCCTCGGATGCCAGATCTTTCCAGAGATACTGGTAGATATGTCGGGCAGCCCTGGCAGACATTGGCTCACCGAGACGTATATCGCTTGATGAAAGCGGTGGCGGTTCCCCGGCAAGGACCCTGGACATTGCTGCCGGTACAGCTGAAGGCACAGATGGAAAGTACTCAGGATCCTGCATCCTGCTGCCCAGTTCCGTCCAGAACCAGCGGTACCACCGGTCTCTCATTCCGCAGGCTCCTCTTCAGTAGAAAGGGCTTCATGGAGGACGCGAAGGGCAAGATCAGTGCGGAATCCGCGTCTGCTCAGCCATCCCGAGGCTCTCCTGAACGCTATCTCATGGTCCAGTGCCCCGTATTTCTTTCTGACGGCGCAAACAAGATCATCAAAAAGTTCACTGTCGTGGCGGTCGCAGACAGCCGATTCGGCCTCCTCCTGCGGTACCCCCTTCTTCATCAGTTCCGATCTGATTCTAGAGCGTCCCATCAATGCGCCGCGGGTGCGGCTCCTGACGAAGATCTCAGCGTATCTTGCATCGTCGACGAATACGTTCTCAGTAGCCCAGTCCACCAGTTTGCGGATCACCGCTGTATGGTAACCCCTCCTCCCGAGGTAGAGACGAAGCTGGGCAATGGTCCTTTCGGAGTGAGAGAGGTACCTGATCGCATCGGTCCGCGCAGGTCCGGGCTGCTCTTTCATGGCGGAACCATCGAGTATGGAGGCTTCCACACTCTCTCCTTCAGTGAGTCCCAGCCTTCTGATAACAGCATCCGGAAGGAGCCATGCACCCCCCTCGGAACAACTGACAGAGGTCCATCCTCTCCGCTTGCGCGAAAGGGAGATCACTGAGAGTAAAGCTATGTTACTCAGCCTCCTCCGGTTCCGGCTCGGCAGTATCCTCACCAACGACCGGGATCCCCATCGTCTTCCTTATCTTCGCCTCGAGGTACTCGGTCCTTTCGGGGTTCTCCTTCAGATATATCCTGGCATTCTCTCTGCCCTGACCTATCTGTGTATCCTCAAGCGAGTACCAGGTCCCCCTCCGTGTGATGAATCCAGTATCAAGTCCGAGATCGAGCAATTCACCCTCGCGGGATATGCCCCAGCCGTGCAGAATATCAAACTCCGTGTTCCTGAAAGGCGGAGCGAGCTTGTTCTTGACGACTTTCACCCTTGTTCTGCTGCCCACTACCTCGTCACCCTGCTTGATGGAGGCGATGCGCCGGACATCCAGCCTTACGCTGGCGTAGAACTTGAGGGCTCTTCCCCCGCTGGTGGTCTCGGGATTACCGAACATCACACCGATCTTCATTCGGATCTGGTTGATAAAGACAACGCAGCATCTGGAATGTGAAACGGCACCGGTCAGCTTCCTGAGGGCCTGGGACATGAGCCTGGCCTGGAGTCCGACATGGCTGTCCCCCATCTCACCCTCTATCTCAGCCCTCGGGACTAGAGCAGCAACCGAGTCTATGACTATGACATCGATGGCGTTGCTGCGGACAAGCATCTCTGTTATCTCCAGCGCCTGCTCACCGTTAGAGGGCTGGGAGACCAGAAGCCTGTCGATGTCCACTCCGAGCCTCTCGGAATAGGCCGGGTCAAGAGCGTGTTCAGCATCGATGAATGCAACCTCGCCGCCGAGTTTCTGTGCGCTGGCGATTATGTGTAGGGCTAGAGTGGTCTTGCCTGAAGCCTCGGCGCCGTATATCTCTGTGACCCTTCCTCGAGGGATACCGCCTATCCCGAGTGCGGCATCGAGAGTGATCGAACCTGTCGGGATGAAGTCCACTTTCATATGCGGATTCTCTCCGAGCCTCATTACAGCTCCCTGTCCGAACTGCTTCTGGATCTGCTGAAATGCGGCTTGCAGCGCCTTTTCCCTGTTAGAGACCTTGTCCTTGGCCATCCCGGTCACCTTCCATCGTTCGTGCTCTCCCCTGAGGGCGGCTTCCTCTATCAAAGTTCTCTAGGACACTGTACCGCGCCCCGGAGTTGGTCAATCTGCTTTCATACAGCACTGGTCCTGTCAGGCGTCCCAACATCGCGGGTGGATCTGGCAACCTCTCAGGAGAGGTTTCACCTCGGGGTCTGGCCACGGTGATGTGCGGCTTGAACGGACCCCTTGCTCTCTTCCCGCGATCATCCGGCACATCTCCTAGAGACTCGGCTATCCGGAACACGCTGTCCGGAAAACTACCGCTCAGCCAGTAGACGGCTGGAGCGCCATCTCTCCTGTAAAACGCCCCGCTCCGGTCGAGTGCGAATTCCAGTTCTCCCGGGTTCCAGACGGAAAGGATGCGTCCTGCTTCTCGAACGATACCCTCTCCGACATCACCGAGAAACCGGAGTGTCAGGTGCATGTTCTCAATCCTGACCCATCTCAGTTCCGGATGCACACGTTTCAGCGGATGTCTCCAGTCCTCAATGGCGTCGAGACAGTCCGGAGGGATATCCAGCGCCGCAAATATCCTCATCAGAGCCTTCCTCCCAGCCGGACCAGAAGCATGTCAAGAAGATAGTCTGCAGATGCCATCCGGACCACCATCCGCGGCCCGGTGAAATGCATGGTGATGGACTCATCTGACATTTCGGAAGCCAGTGCCATGCATACAGTTCCAACCGGTTTGCCGGGTACTCCGCCCAATGGACCTGCTATGCCGGTAACAGCCGCGCCGATATCCGACCCAGTCAGCCTCATGATCCCGCGCGCCATCTGAACAGCTGTCTCCTCGCTGACAGCCCCCTTCTCCTCGATGATCAGGGGATCCACGCCAAGTACATTGATCTTTACATCGTCTGAGTAGGAGATCACACCCCCGAGGAACCATGCGGATGCACCGGGAACATCAGTCAGCATACTCCCGATGAGTCCTCCGGTGCAGGACTCCGCGATGGAGAGGGTCTCAGCCCTGCTGACAAGCAGTTCCGCCAGTTTCATCAATCTTATCAACTTCGTGTGTGAATCCTGCATGTGAGCTCCATTTTACCCTTTTATCAGCCTGAACAGTATATCAGTACAGGGACCTTCAGGGATACCGGTCAGCGCACTCCATGCTCCGTAAAGGGATCACCAAGAGGTACTCCTCTTCCTGCAGTGCATCCTTAAGCAGCGATACGACCTGCTCCAGGACAGGTGCAGTGCTTCATACCCCCATCCCCCTCTTAATCAGAATACCGCGTATTGGTCCGGTTTTCAAGTCCTTCCCCCTTTCCAGCAGCTCATTCACAGCCCGGATATCTGCGATGGAAACCCAGACCTAGGAGGGAAAATGGAGGAGCCGTCCCGCGAGGAGAATGAGGAAGGCTATTATCCCGGCTGCCACGTCATCGAGAAGGATACCTGCGGGGCCTGTCATCCTGTCAAACCTGCATACCGGCCATGGCTTCAGAATGTCGAACACTCGGAAAAGCAGGAAGGCGGCAAGGATACCGAGTATTCCCCAGCGAGAGGGAACTGCAAGGCAGGCGATCCAGCAGCCGACAAACTCATCTGAAGTCACCTTCGAGGGATCCCCGCCCCACATCCGATGGCCGAAGAAGCATCCCCAGTAGCCAAGAACAGATATCGGAAGTAGAAGGATGATTGGCAGGTTCCCCCATCCAGACAACTCGGCAGTGAGCAGGAATGCGCCCGCTGCGACTAGACTGCCGGCAGTTCCTGGAGCGAAAGGGCTGTATCCTGAACCGAACACAGTGGCGGCCGCAGTGCCCATGAAACGCATGACCCTGCTCACAGGACCAGCCTGCGGATAATGGACCTGTTCCTCCAGAAGTAATCCAGTCCCGATATCATCGTGAGCACAACAGCCGTAAGCATCAGGAGGTCTCCAAGGAGAAGGATGGAGCCTCCTCTGGAGGAGAGCATTTCAGAGAAAGCGAGGAAGGGCGGTCTGGCGGATACATTCTCGAAATAGAGTACCGAATAGAGCATGTAGCTGAATAGCGCAAGCATCTGTGAAACGGTCTTCATCTTGCCCAGCCTGCTCGGGAGGATCAGTACTCCGGCGTATGCGGCAATAGCCCTGAGTCCTGTCACGAGAAGCTCCCTGCCGATGATCAGGTACAGCGCCCAAGCTGGAATGAGGTCGATCTGATTCAACCCGATGAGAGCAAGGGCAACCAGGAGCTTATCGGCGAGGGGATCCAGGAATTTCCCCAGATTGGTTATCCAGCCGTACTTCCGGGCGAGGTAGCCGTCATACATGTCGGTGAGGGATGCAAAGACAAATACACAGAGCGCAGCTATCCGCGAACCTCTGCGGTTGTCAATGAGAAGGACCATGAACAACGGACTGACAAGTATCCGGATGATCGACAGTCTATTCGGCCAGTTGAGCAATCTCAGACCTTCTGTCTGCCCTCGAATGCCTGCGTGAGGGTAAGAGAATCGGCGAACTCCACCGAAGCACCCGGCGGCAGCCCCCGAGCCAGGCGAGTGACGCTCACCCCGGTCTTTTCCAGTGTTCTTGCAAGGTAAATAGAAGTGGCTTCACCGTCGGCTGTTGAATCGAGCGCCAGGATTACCTCGGTCACCCCGGGGTCGATGGTCATCTCCCTGAGCTTATCAATACCCAGCTCATCAGGGCCGACACCATCAAGCGGAGCGAGGAAGCCATGTAGCACGAAATACCTTCCACGGTATAGACCCGCATCCTCGACGGCCCTCATGTCTGCAGGGTTGTGCACCACGCACACGGTATCACTATAAAGTCTGGAGGTGCATACATCGCACACTTCATGCTCAGTCAGGTTCCTGCAGACACTGCACTCACCCACATGCTCCCAGGTCAGGTTGAGAGCTTCAGCGAGATCCCTGGCCAGGTCCGGTGTATCCACAAGATTGAATGCGAGCCTGAGAGCGGTCTTCCGACCGATCCCCGGCAGTCTTCCAAGCTGCTCCGTAAGCCTGTCAAAGAGGCTTGAGCTCACATCATGCCTCCGAGCCCGGGTATGCCCAGCGAATCCATCCGTGATTTCGACAGGTCCTTGCTCTTCTCGACAGCGTTCCTGACTGCAACCAGGATCAGGTCCTCGAGCAGTTCCATGTCTTCGAGGTCAACGCTTTCAGGGGAGATGCTGAGTTCAACAAGTTCCCCCTGACCTGAGACTATTGCCTTCACCAGGCCGCCCGCAGCGGTCCCTTCCACTCTGGCCTCTGCCAGTTCCTCCTGCATTTTCATCATGCCGGCCTGCATCTGCTGAGCCTGAGCCATCATCTTCTGAATCTGCTTCTGATTCATCTGTATTCCCCGTTCAGTGGATCAGGAGTGGATCAGACTGCGTCGAACAGCCCCATTATCTCCCTCGTGACCTCTTTTTCTTTCTCGACTGA
>JAOZQW010000249.1 GCA_029932015.1 Candidatus Fermentibacteraceae bacterium | reverse complement strand
AGATCGCACACGAGAAGCTGCTCCTCTCTTCGGATATCGACAGATTGGCCAACGGCTCAAGACTCCCCGTCTCCTTCTGGGCCACATGCGATGTAGGACGATTTCAGAATCCCGGCGCGGATGCCATCAGTGAGGCAATGCTGCTCCATCCGTCAGGCGGATGCATCTCCAGCGTAGCCGGTACGAGGGGAACCTTCGGAAGTAGTAACTACCTCTACATGCGAGGAGTCCTTGATTCCCTTTACACTCATCGCGACCTCTCGGTCGGAAGCTCCGTCTGGCTCTCCAAACTGGAGCAGGCCAGTTCATACTCACTGAACAACAAGTTCTATGTGCTTCTTGGATTCCTTGATCTGCCCCTCTACACTCCCGATCCCTCAGGAATAATAGCTATCCGGGATGACACCCTCCGGGCCGGAGAGCTGGCCAGGCTGTCAGGCGGTTTCTTCGGGGAATCCGGTCTTGCTTTCATTGAAGTTCTCGAATCCTCGATAACGACCATTTATGACTGCCTTGGTGGAGCCAAGATCGAGTGGCTAAAATATGGTGGGACTGCTTACAGAGGCACTCAGGATGTGTCGGGAGGCGCATTCACACTCGACTGCTTCATACCACTGCAATCCCGGACCGGAGATATGGCCCGGACCGGAGCATCTGCTCTTGAGGTATCTGGCCTATCCTGTGGAGCCAGAGATCCGGCCGTACTGGTCCAGGGGACTCCGTCCGGCAGCGATCTCCAGGGACCGGAAGTTGAAATGTGGATCAGCGGTTATAAAGGTGTTGAGCATCCATCTGTTACCGGGAATGTTACTCTGGAGGTTGAGATAAGTGATTCGAGCGGTATCTGCATCCTTGGAGGTCCTGGGAAGCAGCTCACACTCTTCCTTGATGGCCTCGGCACTGATGTCAGTCGATGGTTCAACTACAGGCGCGGAAGTACGGTTAGCGGAACCCTCAGCTACAGTCTCGGCAATCCATCAGCAGGTGAGCATGATCTGATCCTCTGGAGTTTCGACGGCATAGGGAACAGCTCGGCAGACACACTCAATTTCACTTCGCTTGAGGATACCGAGCTATCCATCACCGATATCCTCGTCTATCCCAATCCGGGTGATGGTCTGCGTTGCTTCAGCTTCAGGGTTACGGAGAGCTCAAGGGTTACAGTCTCGATATTCACGGTCGCTGGAGGAATGATAGAGCAGCTTGATGCAATGTGCGACCAGGGCTATAACCAGATACTCTGGAATGGTCTGGACCGTGATGGAGATCCGCCTGCCACCGGTTCCTATATCTTCAGGATCGAAGCAGTTGCATCCGGTTATTCCATCTTCGACAGGATCGCCGAGGAGACGGGTATTCTGGCCGTTGTCAGGGAGCAGGGAGGTGGGCAGTGATCGAGAACAGGGGATCGGATTCCAAGATCAGCTGGCTCTGGAAGCAGGCTGCGCTTGCCCGAGAGAAGGGTGACGAGGAAATGGCCAGGGAGAGCCTGGAGCGTCTCCTGGCTGATCCTGCCGTAAGGGATACTTCCGATGAAGACCTGGCGATTCTCGATATATCCAGGATGGATCTGGACCACGGCAGATCGAGAGAGGTCGCCGAAAGGTTGGCGGACTTCAAGTGGCACGGTGTTCCAAGCCCTGCGGGACTACTGCTCGCAGGTGAGGTCTACCTTCGACTGGAGTGGTTCGAGCAGGCAAGGGAAGCTTTCGAGGAGTACCTCAGGGCTCTGCCTGAGGACCTGGATGCCCGAAGGAAGCTCGGTCTGGTTCTCCTGATGCTCAATCGTGATGAAGAGGCACAGCGTCAGCTCCTTGCCACCGCACGGAGAGAGAAGAACAGTGTCCCGGAGACACTTACTTATCTGGCTATGCTGGAGGCGAAGGGTGGAAGGTTGGAGGAGAGTCTCCATCTGCTGCTGCAGGCAAGGGACCTTGCCCCGTATGATGAACGCATAGAGCACACACTTCTGCGGATTGAGGCTCTGAGGGTCAGTCTCAAGCGCCAAGCTCTTCACCATGATGATCTGCCGATGGAGGATGTTGCCGCAGGTATGGTCAGCGGGATGCTGGAGCTTCATGGCTATTCAAAGGATCGGATCAGACTGGCTCTTGAGGTCTGGAACAGCTTCTGTGAGCTCGAATCTCCCAAAGGCAGGAAACCTGCTATCTGGGCGGCTGCGCTTGAGTATGCCGTAACCAGGAACGGTCCTCACTTCACACAGGATCAACTGGCCCTTGAATACAGGATCTCGGTTACTCAGTTAAGGGAGCATTACCAGTCCATACTCGATGCCGTGGACATAGACCCGGGTAGAACTGCCGATCTGCTGAGCGAGACCGAGAAAGCTGGAGATGGGCTTTCCGGACTTGTCAGAAGAGGGGAGATGGCTGAGGTCATCTCTACTGCCACGTCCAGACTGGGCGAGTTCCAGGGGCCAGGTGAACTATGTACCTGGGTTTTTGACAGAGTTCCACCAAAGAATGAGACCGAACGCCGTGAGATCGAGGATTTCCTGGGCCTTATCTGGAAACGGAGCATCAGCCGCAGTTAACTACGTCCCTGGATACGGCCCCAGGATCTTCTGAACATACCTGGACGATCCGGGATCCATTCGGATTCAAATCTCCGGACTTTCACGACCCTCTCAAAACCCGCCTTGCTGTCCCATTCGTTCCGCTTCCACGCTGCCCATCCGAACCATCGGACGGCATGGAAGATCGCAAACCGCTGCCATGCCGGAACAGCGAGCACCTTCATTGCCTCGAGCATGATGCGATCAGCCTGCAGTCGGGACCGCTTCCTGGTCCAGTAGAGCCAGTCATGTATAACAGCAGCATTCCCATATTTGCCCCATTTGGGGAGAACTACCCAGAATATCCGGGGTATTGAGGCGAAGTCAGTCATGAAACCAGTATCGACATTGATGGTGTCATCACTACCCTCACTACCTACATCATAGCCAAAGGGGCTGAAAATGACCCATGTGTGTCCATCCGTGAGGGGAGAGACAACCAGCGAATCAGTGAATCTGCTCATATCACACTCCCTTTCATTCAATGAATTTAACAGTTGTCTCCGGTATCGCCAGTGGACAAATCCATGCAGTTCTGGTCGCCCGGTATACCTGCTTATCACCTTCTGAGCAGTACCCCGAACAGGTCTGATCTGGTATATTATCAATTCCGCATGAATACATGACTCGAAAGGTGAAGGTGTAGATGAATCCTGTAAAATACGTCTATTTTTTCGGCGGCAGCATGACAGAAGGCAATCGGGATCAGAAGGAGCTTCTGGGCGGCAAGGGCGCCAATCTTGCTGAGATGACCCGGATAGGTCTTCCCGTTCCTCCGGGATTTACCGTTTCAACAGAGGCCTGCTCAGCCTATTACGATGGTACAAGAGGGTGGCCGGAAGGGCTCGATGAGCAGGTACGTACGCAACTTGCACAGCTCGAGGGGCTTAGCGGGAAGAGGCTTGGTGATCCCAGTGATCCCCTTCTTCTCTCCGTCCGCAGCGGCGCAGCCATATCAATGCCTGGAATGATGGATACTGTACTCAATCTTGGGCTTAACGCGAATTCGATCAAGGCGCTCATTGAGAAGACCGGCAATCCCCGATTCGTCTGGGATGCCTACCGCAGATTCATACAGATGTTCGGAGATGTTGTGATGGGCATTCCCCACCATGACTTCGAAACTATACTCCAGAGAGTCAAGGATGAAGAGGGAGCTGAGCAGGATACCGACCTTGGTATTGATGCCCTGAAGCGCGTTGCCGACCTTTACAAGGAACTCTACGATCAGCGTATTGGCCAACCTTTTCCTTCCGATCCATGGGATCAGCTCAAGCTTTCAATAGATGCTGTATTCGGTTCCTGGAACAACGCCAGAGCGAAAATGTACCGGAAGCTCAATCATATCAGAGGACTTACCGGAACTGCGGTCAATGTGCAGGTCATGGTCTTCGGTAATATGGGTGAGGAATCGGGGACCGGCGTCTGTTTCACCAGGAATCCCTCCGACGGTA
>JAOZQW010000248.1 GCA_029932015.1 Candidatus Fermentibacteraceae bacterium | reverse complement strand
GAGTAACTGGAAGGATCCGAATGAGCCTCATTCGCGGAGAAGACAGACGGTTCATACTCATAAGGCTGGCAGTTGTTGTCGGCATTGTCGGCATTCTATGCTTGATTGCACTAATTGGCATGGGAATGGTCAACGATAAGCTTGGAGTCAGTTCAGGTGATTCGGAGCAGAATCTGGAGGAGGGGATCGATCCCTTCGCAACTCCCGACAGCCTCTGGATGCCGGATGGAGGTACAGAGCTGCCTCAGATGGCAGTGCCATCCGAGGGACCGGAATCTTCATGGGAAGTGATGCCCTGTTCACTGTACACAAGCGGGACTTCTGAAGCGGTTCTGGATTCCCTGCCGATGGCGCCTTCGTCGGAGGACAAGCCTTTCGAAGCGCTTATGCTCGTCAAGCGTTGGGCGGAGGAGTACGGTATTCAGGATGATTATATCGATAAGGTATATGTATTCAATAATTACGACACCATCTATGTGGACCTTCCGAGTGTGTGCGATATCGATGGTCTGAGCAGGACTCTGGAGAGCAGATTCATCTGTTTTACAAGGCTCTATCCTCTCGTGGCTGGTAATATCATGTCGGCCTATCCCGATGGTGTTCCACTGAGAGGTGTTCCCGGGGTGTTCAGGTAATGGACGATCGGCGCATAGGGGTATTCGATTCTGGTGTTGGCGGCCTCACGGTCGTGAAGGCGATAAACAAAGCACTTCCGGAGGAATCGGTTGTGTACTTCGGTGATACTGCAAGATTGCCCTATGGACCCAAATCACCAGAGACTGTCATCAGGTTTTCACGAGAAAACGCTGAATTCCTCCTTGGCAAGAATGTCAAAGTGCTGGTTGTGGCCTGTAATACTGCCTCTTCGGTCAGTCTGCCCTCTCTGAGGGAGTTCACCGACGTTCCCGTCATCGGGGTGATCGAGCCCGGCGCTGCCTCTGCCGCGGCCGTTACGAAGTCGGGTATTGTGAGTGTGATCGGTACGTTGGGGACCATTTCCAGCGGTGCGTATCAGAAAGCTCTCAAGGCTTATTCAGTTGTTAAATGCGTTATTGCCCAGCCGACACCGCTACTTGTCCCGCTGGTGGAGGAGGGGTGGCTGGATCACCGTATAACCAGAATGGTTCTTGATGAATACACAGCTCCCCTGAGGGAAGAAGGTGCAGATACTCTCGTTCTCGGATGTACACACTACCCGCTTCTGAAGAAATCACTCACCGGACTTCTCGGTGATATGATCCTTGTTGACTCTGCCGAATCCACGGCGGCAGCAGTTGCTTCCATTCTTGATGGAGAGAATCTTAGTTCCAATAATCAGCATGGTGAGAACAGCTTCTATGTCAGCGACATACCGCTTAAGTTCCAGGAGATCGCCCAGCGGTTCCTGGGCAGTGCCGTGACTATGGTAACACAGGTCGAGGTTGGAGAACAGCACTGACCTAATGAGAGGATATTGATGAGAATTGACGGAAGGACGCCGGACGAGCTGCGCGGCATCACTATCGAGACCGGCTATCAACCTCTGCCTGACGGTAGTGCTCTCATTACATGGGGAGAGAGCAGGATCTTATGCTCTGCCATAGTGGAGAACAGGGTTCCGTTTTTCCTCTCAGGAAAAAAATCCGGCTGGATCACCGCTGAGTACGGCATGCTTCCAGGCAGTGGCAATCGGAGAATTCGCAGAGATAGAGGTCCATCCGTGAAAGGGAGGACGCTTGAGATCCAGAGGCTCATAGGCCGAAGCCTCCGTCAGGCGGTTAATCTCAAGGAACTCGGCGACAGGACAATCACCATCGACTGCGATGTTCTTGTCGCTGATGGCGGGACCAGGGTAGCATCCATCGTAGGAGGCTGTGTTGCCCTTCGGCTGGCTATCAAGCGTATGATGGTTGACGGCAGACTCGAGAAGGATCCATTCAGGGAATATGTCGGTGCCCTGAGCCTGGGCATGATGGAGGATAGCATACTGGTGGACCTATGCTACGAGGAGGATTCTGCTGCTCTAATGGACATGAACGTTGTCGCCACCGCCGGTGGAAGAATTGTTGAGCTTCAAGCCAGTGCTGAAGGCGGTACGGTTGATCATGCCGATGTAAGCCGCATGACCTCCCTTGCAATTGAGACAATCTCGGATGCAGTGATTCCCATTCAGATGGAAGCAACCGCGGAATGAAGCGTATTGTCCTTGCATCGGCTAATCCGGACAAGCTGGCAGAGCTGAGAACTCTGTTTGTGGGGACAAACCTGGAAGTGGTGTCTGTCACTGAATTAGTGCCCGGATGGGATGTTGAGGAGACTGGCATCACCCTTGAAGAGAATGCTATCCTGAAAGCCTCAAGTGCCACTCAGGCAACGGGACTCCCAGCAGTTGCAGACGATACGGGGCTGTTCGTGAAAAGTCTCGGCGGAGCGCCGGGTATCTACACCGCAAGATTTGCTGGATCTGACTGCTCCTATTCCGATAACATGGATAAGCTCCTCCGGGACATGCTCGGCGAAACCGATAGAAGAGCCGTCTTCCGAACGGCAGCCGCATTCTCCCGCCCGAATGAACCGGACATCTGTGTTACAGGTGAAGTCTCAGGGACCATTCTGCATCAGCCGGCAGGTGATGCCGGATTCGGCTATGATCCTGTCTTCAGATCTGACGAGCTCGGTTCCTCTTTCGCTGAATGCACACCGGAGGAGAAGCACCTTGTGAGCCACAGGGCCAGGGCGATCAAACTGCTCAGGAAAGCAGTACTCGACCGCATCTTCTGATCCCGAATACTGGAAAATATCTTGCTACAGATTAGTTGAGACCCCGATCGGTATCCTCGGTCCGGGATATGTGCCGCATATCCCACCATCCGCACGACCCCATCGATTGCGGGTGATCCGGTGGACTGGCTGGGGTCTCACCCGGGAGGTTCCTGAATAATATGCATGGTAAATGGTGTGAGCAGGAAATGAGCATGTATCAGATTCTGAGTATGCTGATATGCGTAATGAGCGACATTTGCATTGGAAGATATTCAGCACATTCTGTGCCTGTAACAGCAGGACTTGCTTATAAATGTGTGTAATATTATCGTTATGCTTAGAATGAAGGGGGAACAATGGAATCCAACGAACACTTTCGCTCTGGCGTCGATGATGCTCTGATCGGAATAGCCGCTGGAGACGCTCTAGGTGTGACGAGCGAGTTTGTACCCCAGAACCGCATCCCGGAACTCTACCGTCAGTTCGGTCCTGGGGGCTGGCCCTTCACGCAGGTTGGTGGCGGCTGGCTTGACCTTCCCCCAGGTGGTCACTCTGATGATACGGATATGTCACTATGCATCTATCAATCCTATAAAACTCTGGACCGCTTCGATCCGGCTGATATAGCAAAGAGGTTTGTTTCGTGGATGCAGACAGGCCCCCGCGACATTGGCAGTACCGTGCTTAGGGCACTCAGTCAGATTGCCGGCGGCAGCAGCTGGCTTGATGCCGGTAAAACCTCCTACTTCATGTCCAGGGGCAATGCGCCGAATGGCAGCCTGATGAGGAATGGACTGATGGCTCACATGGCTCCCGACCTTCACACATCCTTTACATTTTCTCTGAAGCAGGGGATGATAACCCATTATTCACCACTGACCGTTATATGCTGCTGTGCTCAGACGTATCTCATCAGAGGAATCCTTGAGACTGGTGTCATGCCTCTTCGCTGGATTGGTGATTTCAGGCAGGAATGGGACAGATGGCTTGACTCTGAGAATGATCCCGTAGTGCTTGATTGGACAGCCGTTGTCAGTGACAGAATGGAGCTTGCATGGCGGCAGTTCATGTCAGCTGATTTTGATCCGAACAGCTTTGATCCGTTTTACGTTAGCTACACTGGCAGAAGCGGCTACTGCCTGCTGACTCTCCAGATAGCGATCTGGGCTCTTCATTGGGCATCCAGCAAGGAAGATATTGATCTCCCCGGTGGCTATCCAAAGGAAGTATTCGAGAAACGGGGCGCCTGGACTCTCGGCTGGATCGCGATGCTGGGATATGATTCTGATAC
>JAOZQW010000531.1 GCA_029932015.1 Candidatus Fermentibacteraceae bacterium | reverse complement strand
TGGCGCTCCCACGGGGAATCGAACCCCGGTTTCCGGCGTGAGAGGCCAGCGTCCTAACCGCTAGACGATGGGAGCGCGCCTGATTTCAGGGGCGGAATATCTGTTCAACAGGTCGTACGGTCAACCCCGGCAAGAGTTTCAGGGCTCAGAGGACCTCCCTGTACCTCTTCTCCAGTTTCTTGAGCTTCTTCTTGGATATGCCGCCGAGTTCATCGATGGCATACCTGATGCGCATACGGCTCATATCGCTGCCCAGTATCGCCATAGTGTCGAACAGGGGAGTCGATACTTTCTTGCCGCTCATGACGACATAGAACGGACCGGTCAGCTTCTTCAGCTTGATATCGAGCTTCTCTGCGACATTACGCAGTGTTTGCTCCACATCTGCCGCAGTGAATGATGCCAGCTTCTCCAGCTCCCAGGTGACCATCTGATAGATCTCGGCTGATTCCTCAGGTGTTCCTCCGTCGATCAGAAGCTCATCCACCTGGAGAGGGACCCTGCTGGTGAAGAAATGCTCAGTCATGCTCCCCCAGTCAGAGAGGCTGGTCATGCGCCCCTTCACCAGAGCCAGGATAGCCAGAAGCCGCTCAGGCTCCAGTCCCCAAGCCGTGAGCCTTTCCAGCAGCAGCTCCTCAGTCAGATCCTCGCGGATGTACTTGCCGTTGAGCCACAGGAGTTTGTCTATATCGAATACAGGTCCACCCAGGCTGACATCCTCGAGCTGGAAGTGCTCGATCATCTCATCCAGGCTGAACTTCTCCCTGTCGTCAGAGAGGTGCCAGCCCATCATCCCCAGGTAGTTCAACAGAGCTTCGGGCAGTATTCCCGACTTCCTGTACCACTCGACTGAGACCGGGTTCTTGCGCTTGGACAGCTTGCTCTTGTCGGGATTGCGCAGCAGCGGCAGGTGACACCAGACAGGCGGCTCCCATCCGAAGTATTGGTACAGAAGGAAGTGCTTGGGGACGGAGTTGATCCACTCTTCACCGCGGATGATATGGGTTATCTCCATCAGGTGATCGTCCACAACCACCGCCAGGTGGTATGTGGGGAAGCCGTCGGTCTTCATGATGACCTGGTCGTCTATGGATGCCCAGTCTTTTTCGATATCACCCCGCAGCAGATCGTTGAATACGCACTTG
>JAOZQW010000020.1:14740-15041 GCA_029932015.1 Candidatus Fermentibacteraceae bacterium | reverse complement strand
TGAGATATACTTCAAGCATGAGCCCTCCCTTTCAGGGAAAAGCTATAGCGATGTACTGCATGCTTTTGATACGTCTTCTGTGATAGGTATTCGCAGGAAGGAAGGCTGCATTCTCCTCAATCCTCCGCTGGACACTCAACTGGGTGCCGGCGACATGGTGATCGCCATCAGCGAGGACGACGACACTATCAAACTATCCCGTGGTTCGTTTCAGTCTGTGAGAGAGGATCTGATCGTTGATATCCTTCCGGTTCCTGATGCTCCGGAGAGAACCATAATTCTGGGCTGGAACAGGCAGGTT
>JAOZQW010000020.1:4951-14730 GCA_029932015.1 Candidatus Fermentibacteraceae bacterium | reverse complement strand
TCATCATCAAGGAACTGGATGAATATGTGGCTAAGGGCTCATATCTGCGGATCGTCGCCGAGAATGGGATACTTGCCCCATCCGGACCGGGTCCTGATGAGTACAGTAATCTCAGTGTGGAGACAATGAGCGGATGTACAACTGACAGGTCGCTCCTCGATTCCCTTCATCTCGAGGAGTACGATCACGTAATCGTCGAAAGCTATTCCGGCATTCTTGATGTTGCAGAAGCCGATGCCAGGACGCTTATCACCATTCTCCACCTTCGAAATATCAGAGAAATAACAGGTAGCTCCTTCTCAATTGTCACTGAGATGCTTGACGATCGCAACAGGGAGCTTGCCGAGATCACATATGCAGACGATTTCATTGTAAGTGACAAACTTATCAGCCAGATGCTCACGCAGGTCTCTGAGAACAGGGAACTGAAAGGGATATTCACGGAACTGTTCGATCCTGAGGGTTCGGAGATATATCTGAAACCTGTCCACCTCTTTGTTAGGACAGGGGTGCCGATGGATTTTCACACAGTTGTTGATGCCGCACTGCGAAGAGGGGAAACTGCTATTGGCTACCGGCATGTTCCATCGACACCAAATGGATCCGGCACGGTGGTTGTGAATCCTGTCAAGTCAGATATGATAACCTTCAGTAGCAGTGACCGCATCATTGTCCTTGCGAAGGATTAGGTATCCCAGAGATTTGGATAACCATATCAAGCCCTGTGTGACTGGCACTTCTGCAGGGATTGAACTCTTTGTCCCCGGCCGGCTCTGTCTATTCGGTGAGCACTCTGACTGGGGCGCAGGCTTCTTCAGAACAGACCCATCCGTTCTTCCAGGCATATGCCTGATCGCAGGACTCGATATGGGAATAAGAGCCTCTGCATCTCGTGCCGAGAGTGCCTTCCAGCTGCGTCAGCTCGATGCGGCCGGACATCCGGGACCGCTGATCTCGTATCCTCTCGAGCCGGCAAGTCTGACGACTGAAGCTTCAAGCGGTTCATTTGATTCCTATTCAGTTGGAACTGCAGCAGAAGTTCTCAAGCGTTTTCCTGGACTTGGATTGAGACTGGAAGTGTACGGCAGGAACCTCCCACTGGGCAAAGGACTCTCGTCATCCGCCGCGATCTGTATTCTGACTGCAAGAGCATTCAATCTGGTTCATGAACTCCAGCTCTCCATCAGAGAGGAAATGGAGCTGGCGTACAGAGGAGAACTGGCAACAGGCTCCGAATGCGGCAGGATGGATCAGGCCTGCGCATATGGCACCACTCCTCTGCTTCTGACATTCACTGGAACTGGTCTGGAAGTCGATGAGCTCGATGCTGCAGTCGATACCCATATTCTCCTTGTCGATCTGAAGTCCTCCAAGAATACACGGAAAATTCTTGAGGATCTGAACAGCGCGTTTGCTGCTGGAGAGCCTCGCATAAGACGGGCTCTTGGAACTGAGAATAGAAGGATAGTGAGGGCTGCCCGGAGCGCTCTCACAGAAGGGAATGTTCAGGAGTTAGGCGCTCTGATGACGATTGCACAGGAGGTATTTGATCGTCTGATCGGCCCATTATCTCCGGAGGAGCTTGCAGCGCCAGTGCTCCACTCGGTGCTTGAGCACCCAGCAACAGCAGAATTATCGTGGGGCGGGAAGGGTGTTGGTTCACAGGGAGACGGAGCCGCTCAGATCCTCTGTCGCAGCCGCGAAACCCGCAGGTGCCTGGCTGAGATCCTGGAGAGGGATATGGGGGTCGAATGCCATGAGTTCACAATCCCTGCGCAGCCCAATCATTGAGAAACCTCAATATGCCAATACAATCAATAATTAATGGGCCAGCCAGCTTAACGTATTCACCTCTGACCCTCAGAATCTCTACCAGTCGGCTGATGGTGCCTGGAATGTTGGAGCACTCTACAGCAAAAACTATATATGATTCGATGCAGATGCTGTAACACAATTTGGACAATACAGTCCGATAGTACGACGGAGAACGATCAAGCGATTATCGAAGGGGACAGACAAGTATGAAGCACTCATTTATTCCGCTGCTCGTTTTCGCAGTAATCATTGCCATCTCCTGCGGCAACAATCCGGTGACTCCACCAGGTTTCATTATAACCGAAGGTGACTGGGCAGGATTCCTGTTCCATGACAGCATTTCCATCCTGTTTACCATAGAAGGCAGCAATCTGAAGGATATGCAGGTCAGTATCACATACGATCTCAACCTGGTGCCGGATACTACCTACGTCTGGAGCTATCCCAGTCTGCAGATAGTGGATGACAGTGTTTACATCATGCTGGAAGATGGAGTCGATGAGTACGACTTCTTCTTTGAACTGAATGGTGGTTTCACTTCTGCCGACAATGTAAATGGGACGATCCTGACTGTATGCACCTTCCAGGATTCATCGGCTGCTGAAAGCGATACCATTCTTACTACATGGTCCGCAGGACCCAAACCCTAGATCAATCACGCTGTCTATTCAAGGCTTGGGTTGATCTGTGTCAGACCTACAGCCATGTCCTCAATTCGGCAGAGGTTATGCCATCTTCGCCGATATCCAGTCTCCTCGGCTCATCGAATCCTGAATAGGTTTCGATCATATTGTCATTCATGGAGATTTTCCATACATGCCCGAAATCGCTGTCAATACAGAAGTAGAGGGCCATCTCTGATGGTCGGTAGACCATTGAAGCCTTTGTGCTCCAGATCTCGTCAGTCTCCACTGCAGCCTCGAGGGCTGCCAGAGCATCGTTCAGGCTGAAATCCTCATGATGATCCCCGATGTAGTTGAGAGCTCTCCAGTAACGCTCAGCACCGACTCCCTCGATGTTCTCAGGTCTTGTTTCAGTGAAGTCGGCATTCCTGAAATTGGTCATTACCAGCCAGTCTCCATCGATCCTGGTGATGCAGTCACCGTCATCTCCAGACTCGGCGATGAGTGCTGCACCTGTCGTGTCAGCGATGAGGGCATGAAGAGTAAGATCGGGCAGATTGACAAGGTCCAGGCTGTCTATGAATCCCTCAACTGTGGAGAGTGAGGAGCAGTAACCGAGAGCTAGTATGCACAGCTGGTGTATGAAGATCTCACCCTGATCCGGCATGTCTACTCCCTCGAACATGGGACACTGATACTGGAGTGTGGCGAAAATGCCGTAGCCGTTCATCCCTGCTGTCGGTATCCACATATCCCTGTAGAAGGACATGCTGATCAGCCCGTTTCCTGCGCCATTGGGACCAGCATCGAACCTGATAGGGTAATCAGGTGGATAGTCGAAGTTCATACCGTACCAGGCTTCATCTGCATATACAGCGAATCCGGTACATGCTCCTGCTCCCATTGATACCGTCATAAGGAGTGCGGCAACTCTCCATCCGCTCATTCCAGCTCCTTTCACTTCACGATCTTCAGTGTCTCAAGGGGAATATATCCACCGACATCCAATTGGCTATGCTGCATAGTTCCAAAGTGCAGGGAACCGCATCGCGATTCCAGGGTATTGTACATTGGAAACTGGTCGAGATGTGTGATGTGCTATTTAAGGCGAGTAAGGATGACTGCGCATTTACTTTCGTCATCCTGATAGACTTCTAACGGGTCGGTTTACCCCTGCCTGCCCGTGAAGAGGCCACCCGGTTCCCAACCGGGTGGCCTCACTGCATCGGATTCAGGAATACAGGATCATGTAAATATCCGAGTTACTCTGACTGATCAGTTTCGCCTGACAGCTGCCTGTCTGCCCTGCATCTTAGCCCATGTATCACGGAGGGCGATGGTCCTGTTGAAGGTCAGGGTATCTTCTCCGGCTTCGGCATCCTTGCAGAAATAACCCTTGCGCTCGAACTGGATGGTGATGCCTGTATCAATCGCAGCCGCTTCGGGTTCCACCATGCATCCGTTCAGGATCACCATCGAATCAGGATTTATGCAGCTCTCAAAGTTCTCCTCGGCGAGAGGATTTTCTACCGAGAAGAGCCGGTCATAGAGCCTGATCTCAGCCGGTACCGCATGTCCGGCAGAGACCCAGTGTATCGTTCCACGGACCTTTCTGCCGTCCGGAGCATTTCCCCCGCGGGTATCGGGATCATAGGTACATATTATTTCTATCACATTTTCGTCATCATCAGTGATAACCTCTGTGCAGGTTACAAGATAAGCGTAGCGAAGCCTGACTTCCCTGCCCGGGGCGAGTCTCTTGAATTTCTGGTGAGGTTCGATCTGGAAGTCGTCACGCTCGATGAATAGCTCCCGAGAGAACGGGACCATCCGCGTCCCCGCGGACTCATCCTCGGGATTGCTTATGAACTCCATCTCCTCGGTCAGACCCTCAGGATAATTCTCAATCGTCACTTTCAGCGGATCTAGAACGCCCATGTAGCGTATTGCTATGCTGTTCAAGTGTTTCCGAACAGTATCCTCGAAGAGGGCCATGTCCACCATGCTGTTTCGCTTGGCAAGGCCTATTCTCTCAATGAAGGCTCTGATGGCTTCGGGGGGTACACCTCTACGCCTCAGCCCCGACAGCGTTGGCATCCTCGGGTCGTCCCATCCGTTGACCAGACCCTCCTCTACAAGTGATCCCAGTTTTCTCTTGCTCATGAGTGTGTAGCCGAGATTGAGTCTGGCGAACTCTATCTGCCGGGGATGGAATATCCCCAGTCTCTCAAGGAACCAGTCGTACAACGGCCGGTGATCCTCGAACTCGATGGAACAGAGCGAGTGAGTGATGCCCTCGATGGAGTCTTCAAGACAGTGAGCGTAGTCGTACATAGGATAGATGCACCACTCATCACCTGTCCTGTGATGTGACTTCCTGAGGATTCTGTAGATCGCAGGATCGCGCATGTTGATGTTCGGTGATGCCATGTCGATCAGGGCTCGGAGTGTCCGGGAACCGTCGGGGAACTCACCTGCCCTCATCCTGCGGAAAAGGTCGAGATTCTCCTCGATACTCCTTCTACGGTAAGGGCTGTTCCTGCCGGGCTCCCTGAGGGTTCCGCGGTATTCCCTGACCTCCTCTGCACTCAGATCGCAGACATAGGCATCCCCCTGGGAGATCAGTTGCTCGGCGAGATCATACATCCTGCCGAAATAGTCTGATGCGAAGTAAAGCCTGTCCTCCCAGTCAAATCCAAGCCATCTGATGTCCTCCATGATGGAGTCCACATACTCGACATCTTCCTTGACGGGGTTCGTGTCATCGAATCGAAGGTTGCATTTCCCGTCGTACTCCCCGGCAACTCCGAAGTCCACGCAGATGGCCTTTGCATGTCCTATGTGGAGGTATCCGTTAGGCTCTGGAGGGAATCTGGTGTGGATTCCATCCTTATGCTTGTCCAGCCGGATGTCCTCCTCGATTATCTCCCTGATGAAATCGAGACTCCTGTCACCACTCTCCTCAGACATCTCTGTTCCTTCCACTCTGGTGCTGTATTTCGATGGGTATCATAACACATACGTGCATTTCGCCCCTCTCATCACCAGAGAATGATCCCGTAGCAGGTGCTGTTATGTTTGACATAGTATTAAGTTCATAGTAGTATTCACCCATGACAACCCAAGGCGGGAAGGAGGTGGCTCTGTGAGCAGGAAGACTGAACAGGAAAGTACTGCTGAAGAGTCTCTGGAGCAGGCAGTGGATAGAAAATTCCGTAAGGAGCTGAGCGCAGGGATCACGTCCCTTGCCCTTCTTGCTGTATTGGAAGCGGCGACTGAGCCGATGTACGGATACAGCATCGCCAAGCAGATGGAGGGCGGCAGCACCAGGCTGATAAAGCACGGAGCCCTCTATCCAGTCCTTCGATCTCTTGAGTCCAATGGTCTCCTCGAAAGCCGGGTCGAGCCTTCGGTATCTGGACCTCCGCGCAAGTACTACGCCATCACAAACGTAGGCCGACTGACTTTGGAGAGATGGCGGGAGACCTGGGAGAATACAGTTGATCTAATGACACGAATGCTTGGAGGCGATCACGATGTTCAAGGGGATTGACCTATATCTGGATGCCTTCAGGGAGAAGCTTGAGGGCAGCGATAAAGCGGTTCTGCAGGATGCGCTGTCCGATGCTGAGGATCACCTGACCTCAGCGTTCCAGACCGAGAAATACGAGCATCCTGAACTCACGAGCGAGCAGACCATGGAACGTGTCATCGATGAATACGGAACACCGCAGGAGGTAGCGGAGCACTACAGGATAGTAGAGGAGTACACAACTCCTGCACTCGCATCCACCCCTGCGGGGCGGCCTGAGGGAAAATGCATGAGGTTCTGCGGCATCATCGCTTCTCCGCGAGCCTGGGCGGCAATGCTGTATATGATCCTCTCGCTGGCTACGGGCATCATCTATTTTACATGGGCCGTAACCGCGGTGAGTGTATCCGCCAGTCTGATTATACTGATAGTCGGTGTACCTCTCGCATGGCTCTTCTTTCTCTCCTTCAGAGGACTGGCGCTGGTTGAAGGAAGGATAGTCGAAGCGCTTCTTGGCGTGAGGATGCCCCGACGGGCGGTCTTCATCAGGAAGGGTGACGGCTGGTTTGGAAGCCTAAAGGGTGTATTCTCTTCCAGAAGCACCTGGACTTCTCTTGTCTACCTGATCCTCATGCTTCCGCTGGGCATTCTGTATTTCACTGTGTTCGTGACCCTCATCGCCGTCTCCCTCGGCATGGTTGCATCACCGGTGCTCGAACTGATCTTCGAGATTCAGGTCTTCGACTTCAGAGAGACATGGTGGATCCCGATATGGCTGATGCCGTTCGTAGTTGCAGGCGGTGCAGCGCTCTTTCTCTCAACCCTTCATCTCGGGCAGCTGGTCGGGAAAGCACACGGCAAACTCGCCAGAGCAATGCTGGTGAGCTGAGAGGAGCCGCAGGGATCTCAGTCAGGTACGAAGCCGGTGAAACAGAAGAATGCACTGGGTCCCTGACCTCTGAAGAATGTCCCTGATTCGATCTGGTCGAGGGTCAGCGCAGAATCCCGATCTCGCTTGGCTTCGACCAATCGCTTCATCCTGTAGAAAGCCGACCGGGAACCGCCGCCTGCGAGAAAGCATTCCCTGTACTCCTTCCAGGCGCGCTTCTCGTTCTTCTCATCTCTCTCTTCTTCAATACCTTCACGGATCTTGTTGACCCAGTATTTCTGTGCCTCGGTCTCGTATGGAGGCTGTATGAATCGAGCCATGTCATTTGCCCTTGCGTCGATCCTGACAAGCCCCGCTTTGGACATCATATGCGGGACCTTCGAACCGATACCAGCATCTCCCTTCCCGAGGCGCTTTCTCCCCTGTGTAGCTGTCAGGGTGATCCTACGCCAGTAGAGACGCTCCTCAAGAGATATATCCGGCTGGGAGCCGTACGGATAGGAAAGCATCCAGGAGATGTTGTCAGGCTCCATGCACATGATGGCACCGCCAGGTCTCGTGATCCTGACCATCTCTGCAAGGGCATCCTGTGGGTGCTCAAGGTGCATGAGGAGCGTCTGGCACATCGTGACATCGGAGTACCCATCCGGAAGAGGAACATGGTAGGCTGAAGCACTGATGAATTCTGACGAACTGCCATTGCACCATTCACCCGACAGCTCGACCGCATCCCTGAGGAGATTCTCCGAGCAGTCCAGCCCTATGTAGGTACCGGTTTCTCCATAGAACTCACGGAAAGTCCAGCCGAGGTAGCCCAGACCGCAGCCGATATCAGCCACGGTCATTCCCTGTCCGAGCTTCAGCGAGTGAGCGATTCTCTCAATAGTGTCTGCACGCCATATGAAGCGTCTCTGATCGACGATCATCTTCCTGAGGTCCTTTTCAGACCAGTCCCTGCGCTCAGTCACTGCTTATCACATCTCCATTCCGGGCCGGGGCCTTCCCAGCCGAACTCATCCAGGTTGATCCTGCCCCTGAGGTCGAACCTGACTCCCTCGGCCTCGAGCAGCTGTCTCTGAGCGCTGCATTCATTTCCACTACTCCTGACGCTGACCATCCCTTTTGAATTGATGACCCTGTGCCAGGGGATATCACTGCCGGCAGGTACAGAGGACATCGCATAACCGACATTCCTTGCCGAGCAACCTCCAGCGATCCTCGATATCTGCCCGTAGGTCGCAACTCTGCCGCTCGGTACCTGTGAGACGAGAGCGTATATCCTGTTGTACATCCCACTGCTGCCGGTCATGCATGCACCCCGAGGATATTCCTGAACCTCTGTCTGTCGCCATCCTCGATAGTACCTGAGAAATCGAGCTTGATCGATGCACCCTCTCTGATGCCCCAAATCCATCCGCTTCGGATGCCACTGCGCTTTGCGATGAGGCCGCAGTCGTGAAGGAAGGCCGGGGTCATCTTCCCGTTCTGCAGCATCGCTTCACCATCCCTGATCCTTATGGTGAAGAAGGGGGGAGAAATTCTCCTGAGGAGGATCTTGAGCAGATCGCCTGGGGAAGCCATCAGCTATCTGCCGGTTCTCCGACGGGCATCAGATATAAGGGGATGAAGTCATCGGGAAGCTCCAGCACCTCCGCAACCCGATTGTCATGGAAGGCGCCTACAGCTACAGTACCGAGACCCATGGCCGTGCAGGTGAGATAGATGTTCTGGGCAGCATGTCCCACTTCGATGTAGACATATGACTCACCTCTCTCCCCGTACACTGAAGTCGTCCGTGAGAAGTCGGCCGAGATCACTATCACGGCGGGTGCGGAGGATATGCAGGATTGACCAAGAGCGGCCTGTTCAAGCTCCGCGAGTCTGTCCCCTTCGGCCAGGGGCACAAGTGCATGCGCGTTCGGGTCGTAGAGGTATGTCCCCGCCAGCAGTGAATCAACACGTGAAACAGCGACGAAGATGAACAGGGGGTAGGTCGCTCCGGCCGATGGAGCCGCCCTGAAGCCTGTTGGGGAAGTAACACCCTGGGCGGCAAAGAGGATTCCAGACAGCTCCTCGAGAGTAATCCACGAATCCGAATAATTGCGGATGGAGCGCCTGTCCTGAATAGTCTCTTCGATAGTTACACCTGTTACCAGAGGTTCCGGCAGGGGAATGGCAGAGAGGACCTGAGCCTGAGATGCTCCGCAGCCCATCAGAAGGACAAACAACAGAGGGAACGATACGATTCCATTCGACTTTCTGTATCTCAGCATAACAGAACTCCGTTTCAGTTACAGGTGAGTTCTGATGAATCGCAGTCTGCAGGAATTGGGCTCCTCACTGATAACTTGCCCAATTTGGGTTGCAGCACAATCCCAATACAGTGATACAGGAACAGGTGTAGAGTACTACTCGATTAGAGATCATGATGCAGGAGCAAATTCGATAGCAAATTCGAGTTTTACACCGCGCCCCGGACAATCTTCAATTACGATCTCTCCGAGAATCGATATAACCTGCTCAGCAAGCACATCACTGCCGGTGAAATTCTGGATTACAGACACATCGGCCACAGAACCTTCCGCAGTGAACTCGATCTGGAAGATTATCATACCCTCCGCTTGGTCCGAAGTCGGTCCATAAACTTCCGCTATCTGCTCTATAGTCGCAGTCAGGATATTGATCAGCTGTTCATCTGGAATTGCCGGTCCGGACGGTGTTGCCATAAGCAGGGTGACAGAAGCACCGGATCTGAGGGTGACAGAGATATCCCTATCCTCTGATACGAATGTCTCAATGCTGGATTCAGCCGCAGTAGTAGCCTGCTGGCTTCCTGCATCGGCGGTACCGGCAACGGGCATGGTTCTTACTTCATCTCGGCCTACAACTGTCATGCTTTCTGAAGTATTGAACAGAATAG
>JAOZQW010000020.1:0-4941 GCA_029932015.1 Candidatus Fermentibacteraceae bacterium | reverse complement strand
ACAGAATAGCCTCCCTCTGACCGGTCACACTAATAAACGTGGCACCTGCAGCCTGCGAAGGTGCCAATCCTCCCGTGTTGCCCCCGAATATCGATTCGTACAGCAGGCCTTCCGGTAAGTTTACAGGTACTTCTACACTGATGGCATTCCCCTGATCATCTGTTCTCACCTCTTGAGTCACTGCCACAAAAGAAGTGTACGCACTGAGCAACTGGTAATCCAGTGCGGTTTCAGTAATGAGCGATACGTACTCATCGATAGTCTCTGAGTCAGTAGCATCAAGCAGCATCCTCTCCAGCTGATGGATCCTCTCCCTGGCCCAGATTGCTGCGATCACATCGTTGCCGTCTTCGTCGAATGGCAGCGTCACTCTCAGTCTCTCACTCCACTGCTCATCCCCTACCTGCCCTGTAATCCGGATTGTTTCATAGCCACCTGCGAAATACCGTCCAAGAATGAAGAGGGGCTCACCGGCAAAAAGGAACGGGATCTCTTCAGGATAGACATCCATTACATGAAGCTCCCCCCAGTCAATGGATATATCCCTGATGCAGAGATCGATGATCTGTGAATGAATTCTATCGGCAACTTCACCTGGATCCTCCTGCAGAGCGACGTAGAAGGATTTTCCACCACCCTCTTCAGCAAGACCGTCAAGCAGGTGCCTGTTTGGACTTGAACCCACTCCCACACTCCAGAGCAGAGTGTGATCACCACGAAGGTTCCTCACTTCCTCGAATATCCGATCCTCATTTCCTATAAGACCATCGGTGAGAAAAATCACATATCTGTCTCGCGCCGAGTCCTCGGGATAGCCAAGTGCAGCTATGACTCCGTTGATCATTTCAGTGCCACCGCTACCGCTCATCATCTCCACATAAGCAAGACCCAGGTTGATATTCCTCCTGCTGCATGCAACAGGGCTTTCAGCAAAGGAGGATGCACCCTGACTGAACTTGATGATCTGGAATGTATCGTCACTCCCCATGTTTCTTATGAAATGGCGCATGGTCTCCTTGGCCACTGCCATGGGTTGACCGCTCATGGAGCCCGAGCAGTCTACAACAAAGAAGTATTCCCTGGGTTCAGGCGAGTCATTATCCAACTCAGCCTCCGGTTTGATCACCAGCATAAAGTGTCCACCCAGAGCGGAATTGGTCGCAATGAGACCAGCCTCCCTTGAGGATGCAGCGATTGAATATCTCATCACAAAATCCCTGTTAGGGATCTCGTTCTCGTTCTGAAGGGTTACGGTAGCCACGCCATCATCTATCTGCCAGTCGATATCGTGATTGACAGACTCCACGTTCTGGATTGGAATCCCTACATTGATCGATACTTCCAGATCGATGTCGTACCCGGCTCGCATCCCTTCCGTCATTACAACGGGAGTGATTCTATGGGCATCCGGAACCTGAGCAGTCGGATCTGACCAGCCGCGGTCACTGTCGGACAGCGGGACTCCGGGGATATATCTGGGGCCTACAACCATTGGAAATACAAGCTCGTATTCATTCTCAAAACACTCGAGTGGAGCTACATAACTTATCTCCACAGTAATGCTGTCACCGGGCAGGATGTTTCCCAATGTCTGTGTGAAGATATTAGGGCGCTCCTGCACCAGAAGGCCTGCAGTGCGTCCGCTGGCAACAGCGTCCTCATAGATCTCAGAGGCTCTGGCCGCCTCGTATACATGTCCCTCTACACGGCGATCACCGATGTAGATGTTCATCCGGTCCACAGCACCATCATGCGGCAGAGGAAAGACATAGGTCGCCTCGATAGGAGTGGAGAACGGGTTAGCGAAAACCTGCCTGACATCGACTCTCTGCCCGTTTCCGCACACAGCGATTTGAACACTGGTATGCTGCAGGGGCAGATCGCTAACCGTACCCTCATTATCCGGTACAATCAACCTGCCGCCGTAGCTCTCCTCTGAGAAATCCGATCTAACTGCATGATGTTGATTTGGTTGACCGAAATTGAGTTCAGTGTCGCGCGATTCATCTACAGGAACGCCTTCCCTGGTCTGATCACCCATCCCAACCATCAAAGCCATTACTGTGTACACTCCAGTTTCGAGATGACCTATTCGGTATGAACCATCAGCATCGGTCATCGCTCCGAGGGAAGTACCAACAATCATTACAGTGGCACCAACCATCGGATTACCAGTTATGTCGAATACCCTCCCCTCGATGCTGCCTGCAAGAGAAGCGGAGGAGACAAACAACAGCGTCAGCAGAATCAGACAGTGCAAACATTTGGTGCCCATGGTTAACCTCACTCCGAATGTAATGATTAAGTGTCTCCTATCAAGTAGAACCAATAATATATTCCTGTAGTGCTCACCAGAGCTTGCATGCAGGCTACTGTCAATGTCAGTTAGAAATGCGACAGACAATTGGATGCAAATCGGATTTGGTTTGCAGGCATCCCCATCCACAGTATTCGATGGAAGAGCAGTGGGAATTCAGATGGACTTATTGCTAGTATTCATATAGGGATACTTCTCTCAGCTTGCGGGATACGCTACCATTGCACAATATATAAAGGTGAGTCCAGTTCCTAAACTCTTTACCTGGAGGTGTGAATGTTGGACAGGAGGACTGTTTGGAAGTCACTGGCGATCCGTGCGCTCATCGCAGCACCTTTCCTGACTGTCTCCGTCATCCTGTTCCTCTCGGTTCATGAACTCAGCATGATAGAGGCTCTGGGCATCGGGCTAATCGCTGCCAGTCTTCTTGTGGTGCCTGCCGCTCTCATGGCGGATCCGATCTCGGAGCTCATTTCGGGACCCATGGGGTCTTTCTATCACCCTGAAGAGAAACGCTCCAGCCCTGCCCTGATGTTCAGCCAGCCGGAGGCCTGTATCATCCGGGAGAAGTACGATGAGGCCATGCAGCTCCTTCAGGGGATGATCGAGATAGATTCTGCCAGAGCACAGGTCTACATACGGATAATCGACCTGGCCCTTCGTCATCAGGGAGATCACCTGACGGCAAGCGATGCATTCAGGGCTGGTATGAGGAACCTGGAGGATACTAAGAAGCGCAATTATCTGGCCGAGGAGTACCACCGGCTCCTGCTGCTCTTCCCTGAGGACTCCCGGGACGTGAAGAAGCAGTCTGACGGAGAGAGAGAACTCAGAAGAGGTGGAGGTGCCTTCGGCTGGAGTCGCAAGCGTGGGACGGGCAGATTGAGAACCTGAGTTTACTGCCGATTTTGATTAATACAGCTGTAGCATCTTTCCTGCGAGACCGAGAACAGAGACAAACAGTATCACCCTGATCCAGATATCACCCTTCTTTACAGCGAATTCAGCACCCAGCCATCCGCCTAGAGAGGTTCCTGCAGTAAGCACCAGAGCTGGTAGCAGGATAACGTTCCCGTTGGCGATGAACACAGCAAGTGATGGCACAAGGTAGGCGGCAATGATGATGATCTTCAGGCTGTTTGTTCTGAGGAGTGGAAGGCCGCCGAGGATGCTGAGTGCGAAGATAACGAGAAAGCCGGTTCCCGCCTGGATCATCCCCCCGTAGATGCCGATAAAGAAGAGGATCACGATCTGGAGAGCTGGATGCTTGAGTTCAGCCGCCGAGCTGTCTGTCTCACTATTCTTCGGCCTGAAGACCACTGTGAGTGCAAGTAGCATGAGTACGGAGAAAACAACGCGAAATGTCTCTTCCGGAATATCCTGTGCTATCACTGAACCGAGGATCGAACCCGCTATTGCAGAGACAGCCAGCTTCAGGCCAAGCCTGGTGTCGTGGAAGCCGTTCTTTCTGAATCGCTTGATGCCAACGAGGTTCTGGACCAGTACCGCCACTCTGTTTGTTCCATTCGCCACTGTTGCCGGGAGCCCTCCGAGAACCATCAGCAGCGGTATCGTGAGGAATGAACCACCACCGGCATTGATGTTGACGAATCCTGCGGCAACACCTGCCAGGAAAAGGAAGAGTGCATTCAAAGGTGACAAGCTGCCTCCCGATTGATGAAATGTGAGTATTGAAACTAAGCGACGCTGGAATCGGGGGCAATATGACTGTCCCCGAGTGCATGACTATCTTAACAGGTGCAAAAAGGAAAGAAGGTATGCAATTGGGTATTCCAGTGATTATCGGAATACTTGCTGGAGTTCTGTTCCTGATGGTGCTTCTTGGGCTTATCAAGAAGCTGGCTGGTTCCGCACTGGACGAAGTGATGCAGACCTATCCCGCCCATACTCATCTGCAGATCTGCCCCATGGCGAACATGTTCGGTCTGAAGTCGAGGGGGATGAAGCAGGTCAGGGGCAACGGCATACTCCTGCTGACGAACTCAGTGCTCTATTTCAGGATGCTCATGCCCCGCAGGGAAGTTCTCGTGCCGGTCTCCTCCATCACTGGTTTCGGGGTTGAAAAGAGCTTCCTGGGGAAAACGAAGGGAGTCAAGCTTCTCAGGATCGATTTCACACCTGAGACAGGAGGTGCCGACTCGGCAGCATGGATAGTGCGGGACCTTGACGGCTGGCTCAGCTCCCTTGCTTCCCTAACGGGTCTGAGCGCTCAACCCGCCTGAACTCCGCTTTCTTCCGAAACGGGGATGAGTCCCATCTTTTCGAGTCTGAGAGTAACAGCCTTCGTGCTTCTCGAGAGTTCCGAGGCCATATCCTCCAGTGAGCTGCCCGAGGTGAAGGAGGCCCTCAGCTTATCCTCGTCCTCATCCGTCCAGCGCTGCCCGCTTCTGCCGGGTGCATCGGAGCCGTCCTCCAGTGCGCCTCTCTCCTGAGCTGCGTCCTCAAGGGTCTTAAGAGCCTGCTCCAGTGTATCCCTGAAGCTCTCAACATTTTCCTCAAAGAGGAATATCCTGTTCTGGTCGAAACCCGTGTCCGATGTGCGCCTGGATTCGGTCAGAGTGAGGTAGTATCGCCCGTTGACCGCTCTCCTGACATCCATGAAG
>JAOZQW010000530.1 GCA_029932015.1 Candidatus Fermentibacteraceae bacterium | reverse complement strand
AGTTCAGTCTCCCCTATCACCATCGGTGGCGCCAGGAGCTGACCCTTTCTGACTGGGGCTCCCGTTGCTTCGATCCGGGAGAACAGGTCGAGGGGCTTCCAGTTCCATCTGAAGTCCTTAACCGGCCCGATCACTTCTCCATCTTCGACCAGGAACACGCCGTCCCTTGTCATACCGGTAAGGCTCAGAGCCTTCTGATCCACGAATCTTATGTACCAGAAGCGTCTGAAGAGGAGCGCCCGGCCGCGGACCGCTGATGTCAGTTCGGAAACCGACCCTTCCCCCCCATCAATACAGAGTGTACCGGGAATGAAGAGGGGCTCTCTCCCGGTCTCTCCGGCCCAGAATCTGCCGCAGGGCATGTTCTTCAGAATGCCATTCTCCATCCAGATAACGTCCCTGGCAGCGAGTCCTTCTCCGTTGAAAGGTGATCCCCTCAAAGCACCATTCACAATGCTCCGAAGCGTGAAGTTGTCACCGGTGACCCTCTTCCCCTGCATACCTGTGAATACCGTGAGTCCTTCATCAGCAGTTCTGGCATTCAGGGACCATGCAAGGAAGGGGGCCAGGTCGGCCACTGCCTGGGGTTCGAGTATCATGCGGTATGAGCCCGGCTCCAGGTCTACCGGATCCTGAGCGCTCTCCGCCTCGGCAGCGACCTGCTCAATGCTCTCTGATACCGGCAGATCGGACCAGGCGGTGGAACTGATCGAACGGTAGCTGGATCCGATGCCCCTGTCCATCGTAATCCGGAGGAAGCCTCTTGTCCGCCTGTGGAAAGCCAGGTTCCCGGTCGAAGTACCCAGCATGGTTCTCTCCGATGATGCGCCAGTAATGCCGGAGGTTTCCATATTCATCCGGGTGGCCTGCTCCATCGACAGACTGACCGCTTTCGCTCTGTCAGCTGGATCGGCGTCTGCAGTTGCCTCATCCCAGTCCTTGACCAGAGGGTAGACCTGACCGCCTTCCACTGGTGACATGTATTCCGGGTCGGGCTCTGCGGCGCGGAGCAGATCCACTGCTTCCGCTATCAGCTCAGGTATCGCCTGCATATCTATTCTATGAGAAGTAAGAGCCGCTTTCCGTCCGTCCTCGCCGAGACGGATCTTCAGCTCTCTTCTGAAAGTATCAAGGTTCTGGGTGATCCTGTTCTGAC
>JAOZQW010000247.1 GCA_029932015.1 Candidatus Fermentibacteraceae bacterium | reverse complement strand
ACTTCCCGCTTCAGCACGATTCATCGATATGAGCTGAGAGTGGGGATGGAAGAGGTTGATTGGAATAGAGGAGCGGGAGCATGAGTGGTCCCCTGAAGCGACACTGGATATTTCTGCGACGGTTGACAGTGTGCATCCCTGAGTCCTTGAAGGCATTGAAATGAGATCTAGCCCGATTGGTCTGATGGGCGGGGTAATACGCCTTGATCCTTACGATCCGGCGTGGGCAGAGTGCTTCCTTATGGAGGCTAAGCGCATTCGCGAGGTTCTGCATCAGCGCATTGGCCAGGTGGAACACATGGGCAGTACTGCGGTTCCCGGGATGATCGCCAAGCCTATCATCGATCTTATGGCAGCCGTTGAGGATTTCGAGAAGGCCCGCTCCCTGATCCCCGATATCGAAGCGCTGGGGTACTGCTACGGCAAGGATGATGAGATAGCGGACCGTCACTACTTCTCGCTTAAACTCAAGGATGGGTTAGCCACGCATCATCTCTCGCTGGCCGAGTCGGAGTCGCAGTTCTGGGTAAGGCAGATCCTCTTCCGTAACTACCTCCGGGCTCATCCGGAATGGAGCCGGGAATACGCTGATCTCAAGCGGAGGCTGTCAGTGAAGCATGCCGGTGATCGCCTTGCGTATGTCGAGGCAAAATCTGAATTCATTGAACTGGTTCTCGAGCATGCAGGGGAAGAAAGACACTTCTTATAGCAGGGAGCTTATCATGAAAGCCGTAGTATATGCGAAATACGGAACACCTGATGTGCTTGAACTGAAGGAAGTTCTGCGCTAGTTCGAGAAGCATTATCCATGGACTTCCTCCTTCTGTTCAGGTCTATCAGTATCAGCCACGGTCAATGCGAAGTTCATCAATGTTGACTTAATTTTGGAGATAACTATAGTTGCAATAAGGAAACTATAGTATAGAGTTATCGACTTGCGGAGAGGAACTATGCAATGAGGCCGATAAGGATTGAGCAGAACTCGTTCCGATACCCGCTCAATATCCTGCTTGGGACCGAAGCTCAGATAAGGCTTCTCAGGGTGCTGACTACAGAGGTGAACGGCTCGATCTCACCGGCAGATGCAGCTGATAGGGCTGGTCTTACTCCATTGGGTGCAAAGAAAGCCTTACGCAAGCTCACTGAAACCGGATTTGTACGGGCAGTTGGAGGTGGCAGGAAGCAGCAGTACGAGGTAGCATGGAATGATACACTTGTGCAGACTGTCGTTGCTTTGTTCAATACTGAGAGGGAACGATACGACTACATTCTGGCTTCGATCAGGCGGTGTATTGATGAGGTTGAAATCCAGCCTGTATCAGCCTGGATAGCTTCACTTCCCGCAAATCCAGCTGATCCGATGAAGGTCTGCATACTTCAGGAGGCTATGAGCCTCAACATGACCGTACATGATCTGCGGAAACTACTGCAGGGAATCGAGAGTGAACTTGACATGACTATCGAGGTGACAGGCTATACAAGAGCCGATACAATTCAACCGGGAACCGGGTCAATACATCTGTACGGCTTGCCTCTTATCGAGAATTCTGATGTGAAAATTGGATTCCAGCGCGGCCCAGCCTCGCACGAAGAGATCGATCAGCGATTGGCCAGGACATGCCTGTTGATCGCGAAGATGATCAGTGAGGACAGCTCGATCATCGAACGGGCAAAGCGGCATACAAGACGGATTCTCAAGGGACCATCCGGTCCGGCTGCGAGGGATGTCGAAGAGTGGATGGATATCCTTGAGCAATGCTCCGTCCGAAGGCTTATCCAGTTCCTCTCCTCGAACGAAGAGCGTGCCACCCGCTTGCGGCAGAGCTGTCCGTTCCTTGCAGTAATGAACCAGAAGGAGAAGCAAAGGATATCCGAAGAGCTGGGAAGTGACCTGTGACCTTTGAGCAGCTCCTCCATGCCATAAGGTCAGCAGGCTATGTCGCTGAGGACAACGAGCTGTGGGTATTCGGCTCCCAGGCTATCCTGAGTGTCTTCCCTGAGCCTCCCGAGAGCCTCAGTTCCTCCATTGAGGTGGACATGCAACCCAAGAACCGACCGGAGAGAACGATCAATATCGATGGAGCCCTCGGGGAGCTCTCTCTTTTCCATCAGACGCATGGATTTTATGTCCATGGCGTCTCTATCGATACAGCTCAGCTTCCTGAAGGTTGGGAGGACAGGGTAGTAACAGTTTCCGATTCAATTCGGGCACCGGGGATTGCAGGCCTCTGCGTCGAGGTGCACGACCTTACAGCAAGCAAGATCGTCGCCTTTCGGGAGAAGGACAGGAATTTCACAAGAACACTTATTATTGAGGGCATGATAGATCCCGAGTTGCTTGAAGATCGAATTCGTACGGTGCCTGCTGAGAGCGAAGTCATTGAACATAGAGTTCGGTGGTTGCTGGACACCATTGCCGAGCTTGCTGGATACTGATCCTTCCGGTGCCGGGATATGCAGGGGAAGAAACGTACAGTAGCAGGGAGCTTATCATGAAAGCCATCGTATATGCGAAATACGGAACACCTGATGTGCTTGAACTGAAGGAAGTGGAAAAACCTGTTCCGGGTGATGATGAGGTCCTGATCAGGGTTCATGCGGTATCAATAAACGACTGGGACTATGGCCTCCTTGATGGCACTCCATTCATCAACCGCATGTTCTTCGGTCTCTTCAAGCCGAAGAATACCATTCTCGGGTCCGATGTCGCGGGATGTATCGAGGCGGTCGGCAAGGATGTGAAGCGGCTTCGACCCGGGGATGAGGTCTACGGGGACCTCACCGGAAGATGGGGAGGATTCGCCGAGTATGTCTGCGCTCCCGAAAGGGCTTTAGCGCTGAAACCGGCCGGTATGACCTTCGCCGAAGCGGCAGCGATACCCCAGGCGGCAATGCTGGCGGTACAGGGTCTGCGTATGATGGGGAAGATCCAGGCTGGACAGAAGCTCCTTATCAACGGCGCTGGTGGAGGTGTCGGTACCTTTGCGGTGCAGATCGCCAAACTGGACGGGGTTGAGGTAACCGGCGTCGACAGCTCAGGGAAGCTGGACATGATGCTCTCAATGGGCTTTGATCATGTCATTGATTACGAACAGGAAGACTTCACGAGAAACGGGCAGCATTACGACCTGATCCTGGATGCCAAGACGAATCGATCGGTATTCTCATATGTGCGCTCCTTGAGTCCCAATGGGATCTATGTGACGGTCGGGGGCTCCATGCCTCGACTGATCCAGTGTCTGCTGCTCGGGCCGC
Source organism: Candidatus Fermentibacteraceae bacterium (assembly GCA_029932015.1). GTDB lineage: Bacteria > Fermentibacterota > Fermentibacteria > Fermentibacterales > JCC-6 > JAOZQW01. Next base: position 841 of record JAOZQW010000247.1, on the reverse strand, counting down.
TTGTATCGCTGCTTGCCGGGAAGAGGATACGCATTGTAAATCTGAAAGTGAACAAGGATCTGGCTTATATGAATGAGCTCTTCGAGGCCGGTAAGGTCAAGCCGGTGATGGATGGGTCATACAGGCTGAGTGAAGTGCCTGAAGCAATGCGGTACTTCGGGGAAGCCGGCCATAAGGGCAAGGTAGTCATTAGTCTGCTGGAGCAGGCTGAGCCTGATAATGAATAAGCAATTGGCTCGAATACGTGAAGCGTACGACCTGACCGTGAAGGAACATCGTGATGGCAGGGATCCACTCGCAAAAGTGCCGCATGAATCCCGGAAATCCAATGGGCCCGCTCGAAGCTATCATGAGGGCCTTGACCGAACCGCGAAGCGATGATGCAAGAGACTTGTAAGACTTCCGTCTGTCATCGGTCAAGTAACACCGGAGGGGACAGTTCCTGGTTACACTTTGAAGTATCTGGATATGGTCGATGTCTGGTAGATCGCTTGAGACAGCCCCAGATCAGATCCCGGCCCTGAAGGACCATGGTCTGGAATCCCTGTCACCATAGTCATCGTTCTCCGGTGGGTGGTGCAGGCCGCTCATTCCGTAAGTCACTTCCGCCTTGAAAGCTGTAATGCGCTGCCCTCCATAAAATGAACCCTCGTACAGGAACTCGATGTATCCAATGAAAGGGATCTGTCTTTTGAAGAAATCCGGATCCTTCTCGATTATCCACCGGGCGGCAGCATCCTCATCGCTCTTCCATGGGACATCCAGTTCAGCGTACTCCTGTAGGAGTGCTCTGTACTCATTCAGCTCAGAATAAGGTACTCGAACAGTTCCGAAGAAATTC
>JAOZQW010000019.1 GCA_029932015.1 Candidatus Fermentibacteraceae bacterium | reverse complement strand
GTCGTAGGCAACATGAAGGACCAAGAAGGCTTCCGGGTAGATCTTTCTGACGAGTCTCCGGAGGTGCATGATCTGACGCCGGTGAATGCAGACATAGATGACGTCCCTCTCCTCTCGGGCATAGCCGCCCTGGGCTTTGAGGAAGGTCACACCCCTGTTGAGTTTCCTGAAGATCGCATCCCTGACCTCATCGGGATTATCTGTGATGATCATGACCGCCTTCACATAGGGCATTCCTTCAGCCGCAAAATCGGTCATCTTGCTGGTCAGGAATAGATTGAGATAAGCCCATATGACGATCGCAGGATTCCTGAATACGAACCCGACCAGCAGGATGATAAGGGTTTCGACCATCCAGTATCCTGTGCTGATGGAGACTCCTGCATATTTCTTAAGTATGGCTACAGGGATGTCTGTCCCACCTGTTGAGCCCCTGAATTTGAATATCAGCCCGAGCCCCGCACCGAGGAGAGCTGAGCCGGCAAGCGAGGCCAGCAGTATGTCGGTTGATTCACTTCCGGTAAGAAAGACGGCAAGGCGTGGGAGCCCTCCCTCTGGAGCAATGTTGTGAACTATCTCATCGTAGGATTCCAGAAAGGTCAGATGTGAAGGCTGGAATATCCAGCACATGGCGTTCGAAAGGAGCATGCCGACGAAGCTGCGCACCCCGAACTGCTTCCCAATGAAGATGTAGCCCAGTATGAAGAGCGGGATGTTGAAGCCGAACATCCAGAGACTCTCCTGCACACCGGTCCAGTGATAAAGGACCTGGGCGAGACCGGCAACTCCACCCGGGGATATCCTGAAAGGGAAGAGGAACCAGGAATATGCAACTCCGAATAGAATCGACCCTGCAAGGATGCCAGCGTAGTCCTTGGATTCCTCTATCAGTCTTGAACGTTTCATATTTTTATACTCCCAGTGTCTGCAGTAACCGCTCCCACATTCAAAATGCCGGCAGGGCAGAACCCTCACCGGCAACGGTAACATATTCAGTTGGGGCTCTTCCCTGCCAATGTTACGTGAGAGGAGCGATCCTCCCGGTTTCCAGATCTTCTTTGAGCGCAGCCCTGATCCTTCTTCTGAGCATGATGAGTGAAATGATGAGAACCGGCAGAATGCCCAGACCGAATGCGTTGCCCCATACCGGCATGGCGAAAATGAACAGGTCATAAAGACCATGAAGGAGGAAGGCTATCATGAATCCCGCTATCGTCAGTCTCCTGGATGATCCTCGGTCATCCGCGAACTTCGCCAGTCCGATGTAATAGCCCATCAGACCGGATACCGCAGCGTGCATGGGGATAGATGTGAACGCCCGGGCGACAGCTACTGCCATCCCTGTGCCAAGGACGTAGAGGATATTCTCCAGACATGCAAAACCCATTCCAGCCAGGACGCCGTAGACGATCCCGTCCATAACCTCATCGAAGTGAGGGCTGCGAGCAGCGAACCGTTTGAGTATGAATAATTTAAGTCCCTCTTCGACGAGTGCAGCTACAGCAAATGCCTTGAATAGAGGGAACAACGCTGCAGGGATGCCTATCTCCGACCCGGCTTTCAGGATCCCCAGTTCAAGAAACAGCGCAGGAATGATCGAAAGAACACCAAGAAAGAATATCTTGAGTGACAGTTTGCGGGGTTCAGGTCTCGCCCTGTCCTTCCGCCTGAAATAGACAACGACAAGAAGCGCAGGGATTATGGCCAGCGCAAGTGACAGGAGAATATTCAATTCAGCCTCCGGGCAGGTCGGTCAGTGGAGCCTTCCCTGCCATTTGCTGCCATCCTGCCACTCGGCCTGGTACTCGTAATCGACGAAGTACACGCAGAGATCTGCCTGGTATTCGTAATCCACATAGTAAATGACAGCATCCGACTGATACTCATAATCAACAAAATACCACAGGGCGTCCTCATCGGATGCCTGATACTCGTAATCGACAACATAGACTGAAAGGTCTGCCTGATACTCGTAGTCGACGATGTAAACAGAGAGGTCCGCCTGGTATTCGTAGTCACAGAGGTAGATGCTGCCAGCGCCTGAAACAGCTGCGAGGATCAGCGCAGCGGTTATGAGATACTTCATTCTCATTCTCTTCCATCCTTCTCTATCTCTGCCATTGCAGCTTCGTCTGCAAATGCTTCCTCGAGCATACCGGTGAATTCAATCATCCGTTCCAGCCTGGCCATGACCTCGCCAGCCTTGAGAGTGTTTGCTGAGAAGTTGCTGATACTGCGGACTGTTCCGGGCATTCCACTGATCGAGTAGAAGGGTCTGAAGAAATCGATGAAGGCGGCAATGTCGCTTCTCTGAAGGAATGTTGATAGATCGCAGGAACCGGAGTTCCTGGCCACATATTCCACATCGATCATAGAGATCCCGAAGTGTATACGCCTTCCGCCAAGGATGTTGAGCCTGGCGCCAAGTGTGTTCCTGACAATCCTGAACCTGCAGGGAGAAGAGCAGTGGACGATGATCTTCATCTCGCTGCCCCTGTGGAGAGATACGCTGACCGGCCTCCCCCTGTGCCTCCCGGCGACCCCAATACTTCGCAGTCCGAAGCTGGTTCCCCCTCCACCTGTAGAAGGTACCAGATCCCGGAACTTCTCAGGTGCGCTGCTTGAACTGGCTCCGCCTGTTACCGCTGAGTCCAGTCCGACAGCCACTTCCTTAATGATCTCTGGCAAATTGCTGTGTAGATGCATTACTCACCTTCCATCTCGACCATTCTTTTATCCATTGCCATGGAATGAAGCATTGTCAATGTATGTACATATAGCTGAAACCAAGGAGGGATGATGAGGAATTGCAGCATATTGCTATCGATAATGCTTATACTGATGGTCGCCCCGGGATGCAGCGACGGTGAATCTCCCATTGCAGGGAGCGGCGCGAGGTCGGGAGAGAGATTGGCTTTCTCTAATGGAGTTGAAGTTATGACAACCTTCGCCGAGGAATTCTACATCCCAGTCTCATACACATCAGAACCCGAAATGCCGGAACTCGGATTTCCGGTTGAGCCCGAAGAGATATTCAACCTGCAGGCTCTGGCTTCCAGAGCAGGCCTTGAGGATTATCCGGATGGCCTCCTTGAGAATGGATTCACCGTATGGAGACCCTGGTTCGCGACTGACAATCCTGTTGCGGCTTATGAGATCATGGAGGGCTGGAACCAGCCGGTCTATGTCTCCGCGGGAATACCTCTCCACATGCTGCACATCTTCTTCGATCAGATACTGCAGTCACTGGAAGAAGACCAGCTTTACGATGACCTGCTGGAAATCTGCTCTGCGCTCTACGAAGCGAACACAGAAAGGGAGAACTGGCTGAACGCCGCCTATTTCGCGGTGCCGCTCTCGTTCCTGGACCCGAACTTCATTCCGGACCAGGCCATCACAGACAGGGTCACTGCTGAACTGGATTTGATCAGCGCCCATCTGGGCTTCGAAATAAGTCCTGTATTCGGGTACAGGGAGGATTACTCGCAGTACGTACCGCGTGGACACTACACATCTAGCGTAAGGCTGGAGAAGTATTTCCTGGCAATGATGTGGCTCGGCAGGCTGACGATGCTGCTGAATGGCGGTGATCCGCATGGGCAGGGAGCCACATTCATTGTCTCCGAGGAGGATGCCATTGCCATGACAGCCTCTGCCCTGGAGATAGTCTCGGACCTTGGAAACCAGGGACATGACGGAGATAACCTGCTGACAAAGTGGCGAAGGATATACGAGGTCACAGCCTTCTTCGCCGGTTTCGCCGACGATCTCTCCGTACCGGATTACATGGCAGCAGCCACAGAGCTTACAGGAGGCAGCACTCCTTCGGACTCCATCTGGGGGCAGGATTTCCATTCCGAGTTCAGAGAGCTTGTCAATAGCTCCTACGATGCTCCATCCATCTACAGCGGCACAGGGGCTCTGGTCTCAATGCCGGATGGGCAGGGCGAATTCGATCCGGGAGACCTGGAGGAAGCGTTCATTGCCACAACGGGCTTCAGGTTCCTCGGGCAAAGGTATACACCTGACAGCGACATTCTGGGCAGAATGGTATTCCCCGCAATAGGATCGAACGAAGATGGCGGCAGAAGGTTCATGCCTACAGGACTGGACATTGCTGCCGCGTTCGGAAGCCAGGCTGCCTACAATATCCTGGAGGAGCGGGGAGACCTCGATTATGCTTATTATCCCGATACACTCCAGTCGATGAGGAACATGGTTGAAGCCTATACACCGGATGACTGGCACGCGACACTCTACATGTCCTGGCTCCACGCTCTCTACCTGCTCCGGGATGACAGGGGGGCCGGCTACCCCGATTTCATGCAGACACCCGCCTGGGAGAGGCACACTCTCTCGAACTTCCTTGCCTCCTGGGCAATGCTGAGACATGACACGATCCTCTATGCCAAGCAGAGTTACACGATGGAAGCCGGTTGCGCACCCGGAATGGACGAGCCGGTGCCATCAGCAGGCTTCGTCGAACCTGTTCCGGAGGTCTATGCTGAACTGAAGGCAACTCTGCAGATGGCCCAGAGAGGACTTGAGTCCTATGGCCTTATGGACCGGAACATCGAGATACGATTCGATAATGCCGTTTCAATACTGAGTCGGCTGCAGGTCATCTCGGAAGGAGAACTCGCAGGCGAACAGCTTACTTCCGAAGATGCGGATTTCCTGAAATACTTCGCTTCCAATCTGGAGTCGGCCATATCCTGGGGCGGCAACACTACTGAAGGTCTTGAGACAACACTGATCGCCGATGTCCATACCGATCAGAACAGCTCATCAGTCCTTGAGGTCGCCTCCGGTCAATTGGACTGGTGTCTGGTTGTTTACAGGAGACCTGATGGAGCAGTAGAAGCTGCAGCGGGTCCGGTCCTGAGCTACTACGAATTCACATGGCCGATGTCAGACAGGCTTACTGACGAAGCGTGGAGGGAAATGCTGATAAGTACCCCACCTGCAAGACCGGATTGGACGGGAGACTTTGTCGTAGGGGGCAGATAGAAGCGGAGTCAGAAACCCGGATGGACAGAAGCCTGGAAGACACTGCGGGGACGTTCGTAAGTTCGTCAAGCAGATTGGCCGAATAGCAACCAATCTATATTATAAGAGGTAGTTTAAGTAGTCTTCACGTATAAACGGTCAACGCGCTTGATGAACTTACGAACGTCCCCGTAATCAGAAACCGATACCTGCACCCGCGGAGAAGTGCCAGTCATGTTCCGAATCTCCACCCCCGATATGTCTGTACATACCTGCGGTAACGAGGAGCAGGTGTGCTCCAAAACGCGACTCCAGCCCCATATAGGTTTGATCGTTCTCCAGATCTCCCCACGGGCTGTTGTATGTGTACAGAAGTGAGGCCGTGATATCCACGGAGACTACGGGCAGGAAGAGCATGTTGAATATGCTCCTTGTCCCGACATGGAGTTTGCTGCCAGAGAGACCGGGCTCGAGCCGCAGCAGAAACCCGCTTTCTGGGCCAAATAGCGGAAGACTCATGATGCCTGCAGTGCTGACTCCAATCGAAATGGATAGCTTCTGCGGACGATTGATCTGAATGCTGGCAGTCGGTGACCAGTCCGCTATCCCGGCAGCAGCAGGAGTAGCCGGGATGAGCGCGAACATCACAGTGGCGAGACAGATCAGAGGGAAGCAGCGCATTCTCATCGATTAGATTCTCTGCATCCTGAGCTCATCCATCCCAAGGATCAAGTCGTCTCCCGAGACAGCCGTAAGACCTCCGTTCTCCAATGCGAAATTGTTGGAAACGACCGGGTACATGGCGACACCGTTGGCCTTGGTAAGCCTGACCGTGATCGTCCCGTCAGAGTTGATGAGCCATGTGCCTGTCTCGAAGATCGGAGGGTCACCGGCAAGATAGTCGTAGCTCAATTCAGCGCTGTAATCATCGTTCAAATATAGAACCATCTCGAAGGCCGGGGAGTTGTTAGTCATTATGCTCATCGAGTAAACACCGACTACTTCAGCGTAACCCGGAATGACTACAGGTCCGCCGCAGGCCGACAGCAGAACAACGACAAGAAGAGTAGAGAAAAACCAGCTTGCACGAATTCTCATATTTCTACCTTCACTTCCAATTCCGGCCAGGTGCCGGGTACGACCAGTTCCTGATATCTGCTATTGAGCATTACCTGTCAAAGATAGCCATACTGAATGCTCTGGTCACCGCTGAAGCTGATCATCTGTATCAAGTGCATCCGGCAGAGATAGGACATACGCCTTTATCTCGTCCCTGACCCTCCTGTAGCATTCCAGTCTTTCCTCTTCCGAATCCATGTTCTCCGCCAATACTGGAGGATCATCGAATCCATGGTAGACAAGTCTGATCCCGGCAGGAAAGACAGGACAGCTCTCAGCAGCAGCCGAGCAGACAGTTACCACGAACTCGAATTCCGTGTCGACGAACTCATCCACTATCTTGCTTCGATATCCTGAAATATCGATACCGACCTCTGCCATAACCCGGACAGCAGAAGGGTTGATACCATGACTCTCAATACCGGCGGAGAATGGTTCGAGCAGGTCACCTTTGAGCGCCCTGGTGAATCCCTCTGCCATCTGGCTCCTGCAGGAGTTCCCGGTACACAGGAAGAGAATGCTCCTCCGCCCCTCGCTACTCCTGCTCATCCGGCATCACCCACCCCTTCCTGTCGAGATACCTGCCCAGCAGTACAGATACGAGTACTACGAGAGGGATGGAGACGGCGAATCTCACCATGGTGAACTCCCAGCCAAGGAAACTGGCCTCGAAGAGTGTCATGGGTATCCTGCATATTGCAGATGCGCTTACATATACGAGGATCACGCCTGTTCCGGCTCCCTTGGAGTAAAGCGCGCTCGCTACTGGCAGGGCTACGTATATACCCCCGACGGTCGTCCCTGCCAGGAGCACTGCCCAGAGATAGGATAGCGGACCTGAGTCTGTACCGAGATGACGCTCCACTGTCTCCTTTTTGACCCAGACATCGAACAGACCGATGAGGATGAAGATGCATGGCATCATCTTGAGCATCTGTAGGGAAAAATCCCTGAAGTTGCCCCACATCTGCTGGCCGGGTTCGAAACCGTATATCGATGAATAGAGCAGGAATCCGGCATAGATAACCGACATGGCAAGGAAGATCGGCATCTTCGAGTTCTTCAAAATCCCGTCTCCCCGAAGTAGAGTCCGGTGGCAAAGGCCACGGCCAGTGCTGTCAGGAATGCCAGCAGGTTACGGAGTAATGCCAGTCTCACTCCGAAATACTTCTTCTCCATTGGGAAGGTCAGTATACCGACCATCATCAGCGTTGTAGTGAATCCTGATACAACCATGTAGGGAGCTCCCGAATTCCTGAGGACACTGCCCAGTGGAAACGCTATGAAGCCCGGCATTACGGCAATCGAACCGATGAGTGTGCCTATACCGGTAGCGAGCCAGATGCTGCCCGATGTGAGGCTCCTGGCAATTGTCTCCTCGGGAAAAACGAATAGTGCGATCGAGACGAGAACAAGCATTGTCAGGAAGGCAGGACCGATACGGAGAAATCTCTTGAGAGCTATTTCCAATCCGCGTATGGTCTTGCGCATATCCGCAATGAAAGATACTAGAAGTGCAGCCGCCGTGAATGCATAGAGGATAATCACATTATTGCCCTTCCTTCCGTCAGCGTGGAAGCTAGTCTCACTTCGCGCTCCGGTCCAGTGCGGATTGCTCAAGGTGTTTGACGAGGACATCTGCAGAACTAATAACTTCACAGGCAATGTGGAAAGGAGTCGTATATGAGACCACTCATTCCAGTCCTTCTATTCACCATAGTTGCATCGGTCACCGCTCAGGCAGTAATAGATCACACGTGCGCTGACCTTGATCAGGTTCCATCTGCATGGATAGAGCAGGTCAAGCAGACCTTCTCGCACTATGCCCACACCTCCCACGGCTCTCAGCTCAACTGGGGACTCCAGTTCATCGAACAGGCTGATTCAGTCTATGCGTACGAGACAGGGAGTTCCTATCTGCCTTCGGTTCCTGGTGCATGGTGCATCTTTGATGGTCAGGAGGGCGTCACTTACATCAGTCCTGACCTGTACTGGGAAACAGCAGGTGGAATGGGACTTACACGTGATGTTCTCGATCACAATCCAACAATATCAACATCAATGTGGGGCTGGTGCAGCCAGTGCGACTATTACAGCGAAAGTCAGGTGCAGGCTTACCTGGATTCGATGTCAGTACTGGAATCCGAGTATCCTGGAGTGACATTCATCTACTTCACTGGCAATGCCCAGGGTACCGGTAGCTCAGGATACAATCGCTGGCTCCGTAACGAACAGATCAGGAGTTACTGCACTACGAACGGTAAATGGCTCTTCGACTTCGCGGACCTGGACAGCTGGTGGTACAATCCGGGTTCTGCACAATGGGAGCAGCACACATACTCCTACGGTGGCAGCCAGATCCCTGCGGAGCACCCTGCATTCTATGGTGATGTCTATGGTCACACTACTGCTGAAAGCTGCACCCAGAAGGGTGAAGCGCTCTGGTGGATGATGGCAATGATAGCCGGCTGGAATGGAACCGGCATCGCCGAGGGTCATGAGAGCAGCAACCCGGCCCTGATTCAAGCCGGTCCAAATCCCGCCCATGGCCTCTTTCAACTGAACCTCTCTATCCATGTGTAGGAGCACATCTCGTAACGCGTGTATTCTGCGGATGGTCGGCTTTCAGCCGTGCCAATAAATGGATCGTGCGGTCCTGGTGAGCTAAAAGTAGAAATAGCCGACCTCTCCCCCGGTGCCTATCACTGTGTGCTGATCGCAGGTGAGAAGAGAGAGATAGTAAGTTTCGTCATGCTGGACTGAACCCGGGGCCCTGTGAGTCCGTAATTGTCATTGGAGCTTTCCAGCTTGTACTCCACTGCTATTCCCATCACTTGTCGGAAAGGCGACAGAGTACAGGACAGAGCCGCAGGTTCTGGAGCCGGAGTGCGATGCCACTGATAGATGCAGTTAACGTTCAGGGAAATTTAATATGATAAGAATATGAACCTTGATAGCATTGTATTCGAACTGAGTGTGATCGCTGTTGGCGCAGCCGTACTGGGAACCTTGTTTCTCTACGCAAAACAGCCAATCATCATAGCCTATATCACTCTCGGTATAGTAGTTGGTCCAAGCGGGTTAGCTCTCATCACCAGAACAGATCATATTGAGCAGATATCTCACATTGGTGTTATTCTCCTGCTCTTTCTTATTGGTCTTAACCTGCAGCCGGCTAAGCTGATCAGACTATTCCGAAAGACTTCACTCCTTACATTTGTCACATCAGTCTTCTTCGGAGGGTTGTCTCTTCTTTTTGCATTGCTGCTTGGGCTTGACGTAAGGAGTTCCGTAGTCATCGGCGCAGCCATGATGTTCTCAAGTACGGTTGTTGGCCTGAAACTGATTCCCATTATCACGCTTCATCACAGACGAACGGGCGAGGTCATGACCAGTGTCCTTCTTCTGCAGGACATGCTGGCCATTCTTGTTATCCTGTTCATCACAGGTGAAAACAGTGATCATGTGCTTGTTACCTTTGCTTTTCTTGCAGGGAAATTAGTGCTTCTCGGCCTGTTTGCTTTCCTTGGTGTACGGTTCGTGATGATACCCCTGCTCAAGAAGTTCGATGTGGTTCAGGAGTATACCTTCCTTGCAACACTGGCATGGTGCCTGTTATGGGCGGAAACTGCTCACATACTGGGTCTGTCCTACGAACTCGGCGCTTTCGTTGCAGGAATCTCGATAGCTTCATGCAAGGTCGCACTTGTCATTGCCGAGCATCTGAAACCGCTTCGAGAATTCTTCCTTATTCTTTTTTTCTTCGCCGTGGGAGCAAGACTGGACCTGCGTCTCGATCCCTATCTCCTCTTATCAGCCATCGCCTTCGGAGTGATTCTGGTACCGCTGAAGGCTGCCGTATTCCGCCTTGCCTTCCGAAGCACTGGTGAATCATCAGATCTGCGAAAAGAGTTGGGGGTTCGCCTGGGCCAGTCAAGCGAGTTCTCTCTCCTGGTGGCCTTCTCGGCATTGTCAGCAGGTGTTCTATCAGATAAGGGGGCAATGGTGATCCAGGTCACCACTATCGTGACATTCATCACATCCACATACTGGGTCGTCCATCGGTATCCAACTCCGATCTCAAATAACCCTTCTCCGCGTTGAAACTGATACATCGCCATCTGATCGGCCAAAGAATACCTGATCTCCGGTCATGCGGAACCAGTTCTTCCAGGCTCGAGTATTCGAAGTACTATGGAATGTAGAGACACCTTTCTGTAATCGTATACTCCCCTGATCTTACCTGAATGATGTAACTCCCGGCAGGCAGATTATCCCCTGGTTCCCAAAGATGAACTCCTTCAACGCGACTATCTGTAGACATTGATTCCACCTGCCGTCCCGAAAGGTCGTAGACCGCAATGGAACCTGAAGTGGATTCCGGAGAGCAGATCTCTACAGTTAATGCTCCTGTGAATGGCGAGGGGTAAAGACTGACTGACATGGGACTTCCTTCGCTCACATCTCCCTCGATGCCTGTGAAGTCAAGGATCTCCATCATAACGTCGGACTCGTTGTAGTCGTTCCACCAGCTTCCCCAGAAAAGTGCTGTTCTGCCGTCTTCGAGCAGAAGAGGATGGGGTTGGGTAGCATGGTGGCTATCCCCATACACAAGCAGTTCCTCACCGTAGCTTCCCCACGAAGGGATCTCACGGCGCATGATCCTGTATACCATTCCCTCGTACTTAGCGTAATAGATCCAGGCGACCTGGTTCTCGTCGACGAATGGCATGGCATCATGTCCGTTATTGTTGGTTGTAAGAGAGTCGGAAGGCGCCCAGGTTTCAAGATCGGAGCTGTGCGAAGCAAATATGTTGACTACGCTTCCACCGCCGGTCTCCTGCCATCCGCACAGGTAGGTGCCGTCGGGATGTCTGAGAATTCTGTTCAGCCTGCCCTTTATGTTGATGAGGCGCATATCCGTGTCCCAGGAGGTTCCTCCATCTGTGGACCGTGCCAGGTATCCCCCCTGTCCGAAGAACTTGTCGTAGGACAAGACAAGTACCGTGTCCCCTTCGGCTGTGACAGTTGGGTTCCCGAAACTCCCGGCTGCCCATCCAAGGTCAACCTGCCCTTCTTCGGTCCATACTGCTCCATCGGGGGAAAAAGCAGAGAATATCCCGTATCCTCCAGTTTCGTCTGAAAGGTAGACTATCCTGTAGCCGCCTGAGAGAACATGAACCAGCGCAGGATGTCTCTGGTTGGCCGGACCTTCAACCACAACTGCCGGAGTGGACCAGGTTGAGCCGGTATCGGTACTTGAAGTCACGAATATATCGCCTATGAAGCCTTGCCCTGGCGGAGTCATCCTCTCGAAAGCCACCATTATGGAACCATCTGAGTTCTGCAGCGGGGAAGGCATGTAGTCTATTTCAGGACCACCTGAAACCACAACTGGTGATCCCACAAGTGCCAGAATAAGAAATAGCATTGTGTCCTCCGATAGCGGTTCAATTCACCGATACTCACTGTCACCGGAAGGATGAGGTTTCAGATCCTTCCTTCTCGGTAATCGGCATTGCTGGGACAGCTCATGTTGCTGACCTTGCAAGGCGAAAACCAATGTTGCTGTTGGCGTAGTCCGGGGAATCAAGATTCCGATATGCAGAGCGGCAGTAACTCGGGTAGAAGAACCAGCCCCCACCGCGCAGAATGCGCCGGGTTTCTGATCCCTCATACGCCGAACCATCGGTCGGACATTCAGCGTAGTCTTCCGTATAATTATCCTCGCACCATTCCCATACGTTCCCACTCATGTCGTACAGACCCCATTCGTTGGGCTGCAGGACACCCACAGGATGAGCTTCTGAATCAGAGTTCACCACATACCAGCAATACTCACTCATGGCGCTGTCGGAATCGCTGCTGCCCCAATAGTAGGCCGTAGTGGAGCCGGCGCGGCAGGCGTATTCCCACTCCGCTTCAGTCGGGAGACGGTAAGTATGATCCGGATCGATGCCGTTGAGCTCGGATATGAATTCCCGGCAGTCATTCCATGAGACATAGTAGATGGGATAGTCATCACCCGTCCCCGCAAGTCCATAGTCATCGTTCGCGCTGCTGAACTGGTACTCGACCGATACTCCCATCACCTCTTCCCACATTCCCTGGGTCACTTCGGTCGTCATAAGTTCGAATGAACCGATGGAGACGCTGTGACTCTCTTCATCATGATACCGCCCTGCTTCTGAAACAGGTGAACCCATCATGAAATCACCAGCAGGGATCGAAACGAACTCCATTCCTTCAGGGAGTACTGGATCCTGTGAGGGGGAATCGGCAATCGATAATTCGACATTCACGATCAACACGAGTAATACAAGCAGTAGTACTGATTCAGGTGACTTTCCCGATGTCCTCATGTGGATTCCTTTCAGAGCAATTGCATATCTGGCAGGGTTTCACAGACCCCGATCATCTGCCTTCGAATGAATTAACTGAACCAACACGCAGCAACTACTCCCATTCAATCGTTCCGGGAGGTTTGCTGGAGACATCATAGACTATCCTGCTGACTCCCTTGACCCTGTTCACTATCCTGGAGGATATCTTCGCAAGATGCTCCAGGTCCATCCTGTACCAGTCGGCTGTCATCCCGTCTGTTGAAGTAACGGCCCTCAGTGCGATGACTCTGTCATAGGTCCTCTGATCACCCATGACACCAACGGTCCTGACGGGCAGGAGTACGGCAAATGCCTGCCATATCTCATCATAAATGCCACTCTCGTGGAGGTAATCCATATAGATGCGGTCCGCCTGTCTAAGAATGTGCAGATCCTCGCGGTTAACATCTCCAAGGATCCTTACTGCCAGACCCGGTCCGGGGAATGGATGTCTGGAGACCATGGCTTCAGGAAGACCCAGTTCTCTGCCTAGCTCCCTGACCTCATCCTTGAAGAGCTCGCGGAGAGGTTCGAGGAGTTCAAGGTTCATCCTCTCGGGGAGCCCCCCGACATTATGATGGCTCTTGATCGTAGCTGAAGGACCCTTGAAGGAGATGCTCTCTATCACGTCCGGATAGAGAGTTCCCTGAGCAAGGTGCGTAACACCGTCTATTCTGCCGGCAGCCTTCTCGAAGAGCTCGATGAAGACCCTTCCTATTATCTTCCGCTTCATCTCCGGATCGGTAACTCCAGCCAGCTCTCCAAGAAACTCCTCGGCGCCGTCTATCGTGATCAGGGGCATTCCGAAGTGATCCCTGAAGGTCTCCTCCACCGATTCCCTCTCACCTTTTCTGAGAAGTCCGTTATCAACGAAGATCGGTGTGAACCTGTCAGGCACCGCTTCATGGAGCAGAGCTGCAACTACCGAGGAATCCACTCCACCTGAAAGCCCGAGGATGACCCGGCCCCCATGGGACAGCCGCTCTCTGATATGCTGAATGGCTCTGCTCCTGAAGGTGCTCATATTCCATTCGGGTTTGAGCCCTCCGATGCTGAAAACGAAGTTCCTGAGCAGCCGATCGCCGAAGACAGTGTGATTGACTTCAGGATGAAACTGCACCGCGAATCTAAGTCTGACCGGATCAGCCATCGCAGCAATTGGCAGGCTGTCCGTATGAGCTGCAGCAGAATAGCCAGGAGGCATCTGGACGACCCTGTCACCGTGGCTCATCCATGCCTGCAGACCATCCTCGATTCCATCAAAGAGCAATGATGCTTCGGGGTAAAAGAGCCTTGCAGGGCCGTACTCCCTGTCGAAGCCACCCTGAACCCTTCCCCCGCCGTGGAGTGCAAGGAGCTGCATGCCATAACAGATGCCGAGAATGGGGAGTTCCAGATCAAGTACTGCTGGATCGGGCTGAGGAGAATCCTCAGCATAAACGCTGGAGGGTCCCCCTGAGAGGATAATGGCTCCGGGAGACATCTCGAGGATCCTGCTGACCGGCGCATTGCCGGGAATGAGTTCACAGTAGACACCCATCTCTCTGATGCGCCGTGCGATGAGCTGGTTGTACTGCGAACCGAAATCAAGAATCGCCACTCCGCCCTTTATCATCTGCAAGCCTCTCCCGCTGTGGTGTTCATCTTCCGGAGATACCGCCCTCCGGAGGGGGCAGTGGATACTCCCCGTCAAAGCATGCCGTACAATAATCGGCTGGTGAATGCGCCGAAACGCAGGTCAGCATCCCGTCACGGGATAGGTACCCCAGACTGTCGAGCCCAAGGATCCCGCATATCTCAGCGATGCTGTGGTTCCGTGCTATCAGATCTGTCTGCTTAGGGAAATCAATGCCAAAGTAGCAGCCGAACCTGTGAGGCGGACAGCATACCCGCATGTGAACCTCGCTGGCGCCAGCCTCTCTGAGCGCCCTGATCCTGGCGAGGCTGGTAGTCCCTCTTACTATACTGTCCTCGACAACGCAGACCCTCTTCCCGGCCACTGCATCGGGTATCGGCTGGAGCTTGCGCATCACCATCGTCGCTCTAGCAGCCAGTCCCGGATCTATGAAGGTCCTTCCGATGTAGTGGTTCCTTGTAAAACACATGTCAAATGGAATGCCCAGCTCACGGGAATACCCGAGAGCGGCGAACATACCGCTGTCAGGAACTGGCGCGACGATATCGCACTTCGCAGGATGCTCCCTGGCAAGCTGTCTGCCCATTTCGATCCTGACGGAATAGACGCTGTCACCAAAGACCCTGCTGCCCGGCCTGGCGAAGTAAACGTGTTCAAAGATGCACTGGGCAAGGTTCTTATCTGTCCCGAACATATCGGCTGTATGCTGGAATCTGTCTGAAAATGGCTCGCCACCATCATAGGCCAGGTAGAGAACCTCTCCCGCCTCGACCTCCCTGACGTATTCTGCGCCGCAGACAGAGAATGCAATACTCTCACTGGCAACGATCCAGCCACCCTTTGGAAATCTCCCGAGACTCAGGGGGCGGAATCCGAGTGGATCCCTTACCGCGTAAATACCTTCCGGAGTGGCGAGCAAGAGACAGTAGGCTCCACTAAGCCGGCCAAGAGCTATCTCGAGTGCCTGGCGAACATCGTAATCAGCGGCTTCGAGCTCCCTGGACATCAGATGGAGAACTACCTCTGTGTCAGTATTCGTGAGGAAGATTGCACCCTTCCTCTGGAGTTCCTCCCGAAGCTCTCCA
>JAOZQW010000246.1 GCA_029932015.1 Candidatus Fermentibacteraceae bacterium | reverse complement strand
ATTCTTATTCATGAAGTTAGAAATGTAAAGGGGCAGCTCAAATGATGGAGTAGCTTTCCGGGGTTCTATTCACGAATGTGTACGCCTCTGAAAAGCCGATCTCAAGCAGGAGCTTCCTGCCCTCTTCCAGTCCGTAGAAGACCCATGGCTCCCGGTGCGTATCGGATCCGAGGGTGATCATCCTCCCTCCCATTTGCCGGTATCGCCTGATGACGGACGGGATCGGATATGTGGTCTTCTCGAGTCGTCTCAGGCCCGAAGTGTTCACCTCCAGAGCGATCTTTCTTTCGATAAGAGCCCCCAGAACAGCGTCGACCTCTTCAGGGAAGAGGTCCGTTTCATCGAAAGAGGTATCGAGTCCTGCCATGGCCATCCCTCTTCTGAATAGACCAAAATGAGCAAGGACATCCATATCCGCTGTAGTCGTCATCTCCAGAGTCTCGGAGATATACTCTCTGATGATCTCTTCCGGAGTGGACCTGCCCCATGCTTCCGGCCCAAGCACCATTCCCCCTTCTCTGACGGCGTGAAGTGCTCCCGTGATGAAATCGAACTTCGAGTAGTCGGCCACTTTGGCTGCGGCATCTTCGAACCTGTGCGGCTCCCCCACCTCGATACCCCGAAGGAGCAGAGTCCCCTGAGCTTTCTCTTCAGCCCGGACCAGGGAGCGCTTATATCCCTCCGCGTTGAATCCTCCGTAGCAGTAGTCATCAGGATTGAGATCGAGATGAGCCACAAATCCAACTCCTGCCAGGCCTTCGGCCGCTGCCCTTGCGAGAAGGGTGGCCGCGGGGATATCGGCATCAGGAGAGTCATCGGTATGCACATGCATGTCTATAATCGCCACTCAGACCTCTTCTATGACCTTCCTCAGAATTTCCTGGAGTTGCTCTCTCTTGAATGGTTTCTGAAGGAAACTTTCGGGGCCTCGGGCTTGGTATTCCCTCTGGATCTGCTCTCTCGAAAAGCCGCTGCACAGGATGACGGGAACTTTGTCGTTATGCATGCGCATGAGTTCATGGCACTTGATCCCGTTCATTTTCGGCATGGTCAGGTCAAGCAGCACTGCGACAAGATCAGAAGCGCTCTGCTCGAATACATCAAGCGCTTCTTCCCCATCACGTGCTGTCAGAACGGAAAAGCCCAGGCTTTCGAGCATCTGAGACCCAACGTCACGCACGAAGTCCTCGTCATCGACCAGAAGGATCCTGCCTGTCCCGGTCCAGTCGGTATCTGCTTTGATTCTTTGCTGTCTGCCGGTCCCGATGCTTCCTACGATGGATGGGAAGAGAACGACCATCTCCGTTCCAATGCCCGGTTCACTGGTGATATTGATCGTACCGCCGTGACCCCTGACTATTCCGAGGACTGCAGATAGACCAAGTCCCCTGCCAGTGAATTTTGTTGTGAAGAACGGATCGAACAGCCGGTCTCTGTTCTCAGGCGAGATACCGCTGCCGTTATCCCTGACTGCGATATAGCTGTACGTGCCCTCCTGAAGGTCATCGCGCAGGTAACATTCCTCGAAGTACTCCCTGCTGCATCTCATGGCTCCTGTCGATATCGTTACCGCTCCACCGCCTTTCCCGATGGCCTCGGAGGCGTTCGTGACCAGGTTCATGATCACCTGTCTCACCTGGGCGGAGTCAGCATAAACTGGAGGGGTGTCCCTGCATAAATCGTGCAGGAGTCTGACCTCCTTGCTTATCATTACTTCCAGCAGGTGCAGAATGTCTTCGGCAAGTGCGGCCAGGCTCACTTTCTCCTTGATGAAATCGCCCATCCCTGAGTAAGCAAGCATCTGCAGGCAGAGATCGGCGGAGCGCAGGGCTGTCTTTTCTATCGTTTCAAGATTGCTTTGAACAGGGGAGTCTTCTTCTATCTTCCTCAACGCCAGTTCAGCATTCCCGAGTATGGCGGCAAGGAGATTGTTGAAGTCATGGGCAATTCCCCCTGCGAGTACGCCAAGGCTTTCAAGTTTCTGGGTGTGGAGCATTTTCCTTTCAAGGAGCTGCCTCTCACTCTCGGCCTGCCTGAGGGGGCGGAGGTCCAGATCCATGCAGAACAGCTCCGGGCTGTCGTCCTGGTCCCGGAGGAGAGCATGGCTGGAATAGACGGGCACTATTGAGCCGTCCTTCCTCTGAAGTCCGATCTCTCCCGCAGGGATGGGCTCTCCTTTCTCTATCCAATTCCTTATCCCTTCTTTCACAGACTTTCTCATCTGCTCAGGAATGATCAGTTCCTCGAGTTTGCATCCAAGAGCCTCTGATGATGAGTAGCCGTAAACGGCCTCGCTCGCCCTGTTCCAGAAGATCACATCCCGCTCGGAATTGTACCCCTGTATCGCTATGGGAACCTCTTCGAAGAGCAGTCTGAATCTCTGTTCACTCTTCTCCAGATTCTGCAGCGCCTGCTTCCTCTCCTCTTCCTGGGAGAGGGCACCGGCTAGAGTGGATATTGACTGTATCTCCATTTGTGTGAATTCCCTCGGCTCCACATCGACGATGCAAAGCGCTCCGATTGCGACTCCATCCAGGCGTACGGGATGACCGAGATATGACCTGAGGCCATACCTGACAACATTAGGATCGCTCGTTTCGTACTTAGTTCCCCGGAGTTCTCCAAGCACAACGGTTTCGTCTCCCCCTTTAATGGTTGCCTCATAGCAGATATGTCCAACGGGGGCATCCCTGGGCTCCATGTCATCCGGCAGATTCTTACCTGACCAGACAATGAGGTTCTGCCGCTCATCATCCAGCCGGTTGTACATGGAGCAGACGGCCCCGAGAAGATCGGATGCTGCCGCGACAATAATATCGGTGTTCCTGCTGGCGTCCGCTCCAAGGAGCTCGAACATCTCCTTTATCGCTCTGATCTTTTCCTCCGCGTCCCTGCGCTCGGTAATGTCTCTAATGGTCCCGATGGTGTTCAGGCGCGCCCCTTTCGGACTGAACCTGTCTGTCTCGAGCATCTCGAAGTACTTTTTCCGGGTTCCCTTCGGAATGCTGAAAACAACTTTCCGTCTGGATTTCCCTTCCTCCCTTGCTCTCTTCTGCTGCTCCTGGAGCGAATCGAACTCATCCATGTCGACCCCGAGCCCCTCGGCGATATCCCGAACTTTCCTCCCGAGGATATGCTCCGGACCGATGCCGAAGTGAATGCTGACGGCTTTGCTTATGTAAATGAAAGTTCCGCTTGTATCGATACTGAAGATTATGTCATCAAGAGAGCAGATGATGTCATCGAGAATCTCTCTGTCAGATGGTGAACGCAGGATATCCTCGGGGGAGGACGGTTCTTCAGTCAAGGGGGCTCCTTTGCTCCATCCGGACCCTGGTCGTGAAGGAAACTATCCCGCCGGCTGACCCTAATAGGCAATGCCCAGTCCGACGAGTATCATGCCCCTGTTCAGATCGAACGGCACGGAAAACTGGAACATCACGGCTTCAGGCAGGTAAGCTGTGCTCTCGTTCGGGCTGCCGGGACTCTTGATCTCGTACCTGCATCCCACCCTTGCGCTTGAAAAGAACGTGTTGTCCACAAGGTCCCAGTCATTCGCTCCATCGGTCGTTTTGGGAATGTTGGCGAGGTCTGGTCCGTAGCCCATATCCACTCCGCCGAAGACTTCCAGCCCATCGCCGAACAGTCGCCCCCCGCAGAGGGAAAGCCTTGGCATCATGACCTGGGCTGGGATCACGTAATTCATATCAAGAAGGGCCGACAAAGCATTTCGCGATTGGGGATCGAGAAATCCGTACTTGACCGAAGGGCCGACGCCGTAGCCGAATACTGAAGCGCCGAGGTCTATCCTGTCGGTGGCTCCTATACCGAAGGAGAACGTCGGATAAACTTCAAGGTAATCCACACGGTTCTCCTCTGCTTCCCGCTTGTCCTCCGTGGAGAAGTATGCAGGCAGGGTCACGCCTGCGGTTATGTTGATATGGTCCTCCCCGAGAGTTCGGGCACTCTGCATGGCACCGTAGTAACACGAGGACAGGATGAGAACTAAAAGCAGTGAGCCTCCGGAAACTATGCGCATATCCCCTCCTTCAGTCGCTTTGAAGGAAGATAATCCCGCGTGGCTATGTGGACAAACCCTGGCGGCATCACAGACCTGCTCCGTATAATTAGTT
>JAOZQW010000245.1 GCA_029932015.1 Candidatus Fermentibacteraceae bacterium | reverse complement strand
TGCTCGGCATATTCCGAGCCGCTGCCGGTGAAAGGCAGGAGCAGGGCTACGAATGCGCCCTCTTCGGGACTTCCGTAATCAGGTCTTCCATACCTGTCATGTGCATCAGGGAAGAGCCGGTCTATTTCCATCCCGGTCAGTGCGGCTCTTTCATGGTCCCCCTGACGGGCATATCTGGCTTCTATCTCGAGAAGGAAGAAAAGCTGAGTCCATCCGGAAGCCGGCTCCCCAATCAGGCTATTCCATTCAATTGCACCCAGCGCAGCCCGGATGACCTCGATAGCGAGATCGGATTCACTTCTGTCCAGTTGAGCAGTGTCGAGGCGTCTGAGCATTTCTACACCGCTCCATGTCGAGCCACCCGCTATTCTGGCCATTCCCGTGAGCAGCATAGCAGCTGTTCTGGTATGGGAATCCAAAGCCATGCTCTCGGCCTCGGTAGCATCCGCAAGAGCCTCCTCGATCCGACCCATTTGCAGGAGTGCTTTCCCTCTGCCGAGGTGCCACTCAGGGACCATTATATCTGCAGGGTACTTCTCCAGTGCGGTCGAGTATATCTCCATCGCCTCTGCGGCTCTGCCCGATTCAAGGGCATTACCCGCCCTGATACTCAATCCCTCTGCTGATTCATCGTCGGCTACCGGTCCGCATGATGCGATGAGGAGAAGCAACAAAAGAAAGGCAGAGGCAGGAGGCAGGAATCTGCGTAGAGTCAAGGATGACCTCCGACGGCTGGCTGTTGATATGCATTTAGCACTTTACTCGACGAATATGCCCCTGACTGATGTGCAAGTCTAGCATCCTTTGAGCGCGAAACCCGGGGGAGAGGCTCCCCCGGGTCACAACTATGCGAGATTTTGGACCTAGACAGTCGAGTCTGTCTGGATCTCCTCGAATATGATATCCTCAGGCGGAACACCCATGTTCTCGATCATCCAGGCGGCATCGTCTGCAAAATCCGACTCAGGATAGTTCTCGATAACCGCCCGGAAAGCCCTGCCGGCACCCTCGTAATCGCCCAACTGCTCGGAGAGCGTGAAGCCGATGAGGAACTGGGCCTGATGGGCTCTCTCGTGGTCAGGGAAGCGATCGAGGAACAGATTGAAGTAACGTACTGCACCTTCAGGATTTGTCTCCATGAGATTCTGGGCCGACTGGAGGAGAGAATCCGCCGGGATGTCTTCTGCAGGCAGGAAAGCCTGCTCATTGACGGTAACACCATAATCAACCATCAGCTGCGGCAGGAGTTCGTCCTGGAGGTATGAGTTGACGAGAGCCGGTTTGAGGATGTCGTCGATGGAATCTCTGACGTCTTCGAGGGGCTTCGTGCCTTCCTCCTGTGCGTCAGTGATCAGGAAGAAATGGTATCCAAGTTCAGTCTCGTAAGGTCCGACAACCTCATTCAGGGGAGTATCGAAGAGTATTGCAGACAGTTCGGGCTGACTGCCGAGGTAGGGCATGGGGGAGTTCACTGTCACCCAGCCGAGATTGCCGTCCTCCGCTGCAGAAGTCATGTGAGTGGAAAGGGAAGAGGCAGCCTCGCCGAAAGGTGTACCCTCTGCGAGAGCAGCAGCTACAATGGAGGTGTCTTCAGGTGCAGTGACCATTATGTGAGAGAGCTTGATCTGCTCTTCCTGGTGGTAGATATCGTCAGCATGCTCCTGGTAGTACTCCAGGATATCTTCCTCCGGGACGATAACGCTCTCAACGACCTGCTGCTGGTAAAACACCTGTATAAGTGCCCATTTCCTGGCGTTCTCAACCTGTGCCATTGCGATTTCGACCTGGGCGACGACGAAGGAATCCTCATCGAGACCTAGATCAGATGCTGCTGCCAGGAGAAGCTCCTGCTCAACAAGATGATCGATAAGAACCCTGCGTCCCTCTGGTGTTTCAAAGGCAGCTCTCTGGTATGGAGGTATCTGCTCGAGCTCCACAGAGACCATCTGCTCTGTGATGTTCAGGTCACCTACCGTTGCCAGTACCTGTGATGTATCGGCATCGTCAGTGCCGACATTCACTCTACCCTGTGCTCCGCAGCCACTAATCGCAAACACGAGCAGCATTATGGTGGCAGCAGCTATCACTATCCTCATATGGGTCTCATCCCTTCGATATCAGCTGCATGATAGCAGCAGATTCAATGTTCAGACATATCATGATTACGGAGAGTCAGTTCTTTCGGGTATTTTTCGGCAACGGTTCCTCGGCTCTGTAGAGGATCTTCCCCTCACCGATCTCCTTCATCGCAGTCTCGAACGGTCGGTGCTTGGGATTGGCGTTCTCGATCAGCGGCGGAGCTCCGGAGCGAAGCTTCCTGACGCGTATTGATATTGCCAGCGCAAGTGTGTACTGGTTATCAGAACTGGCGCTAAGCTCATCAATTTTCTCAAAAGGTGCGGGCATCTCTTCCTCCCTCAGCGTATCAGACTCCACCAGGTATATCTTACCGATATGCTCGGATACGGCCTATATAGCCCATCTGTCTTTAAAGGTTCCAGAAAACGGGGCGTTACTAGATTACCAGCGAGTCTGCCTCACCGAACTTGTTCATGAGGAAATCCCATGTGGGCTCATCGAGGAGATCGACCTCTCGCTCATCCACCTGGATACTACCGAATTCGGAGAGATCCCAGTGCATAACAACAGAAACAAGGTCACACATTCCGGCAATTGCTCCGTCGGCCCTGCTGGGGAAAGTGAGCGGCCTGGAGAAGTAGACCTCCACGCGGGTGAGCTCAGGGTCTGCTGTGGTGTAGGCCACGAACCTGAAGGTCTCCACGATTATGGAGTCTCCCCTGGCTCTGGCAGTTCTTCCATCAGGGTTCTCGTAGAAAGTGTAGTCGATATCAGGGACCACCTCGAAGACGTAGTCCCCGCCCAGCGGATCGATCAGTTCGTCAATGTGAACTTCGAGATTCTGGGGGTCTTTCGGGATGATGACAAGCGGATACCTCTGGGCCAGGTATGCAGCCTGCTCCTCAGCAGCACGGATGAGGTTTCCTCTGGATACCTGCACCCTTCGCATATGGGCGTAGGAAGGGAAATCGAAAACGGTCTGCATCTCTCCCCAGTCCTCTTCGACGAAGAGTGTATCGGGATAATCCTTCTCCACGAGTCCGCCGACTACACCTCCATGCCTCTCAATGTTCGGGCAGGAGATCGAGAACTGTGTGCCGAGAGCCAGCTTGGCATCGTAAGAGTAAGTGGAATCATAGTGACCGGAAGCCCATACAGACGGGCATACCGCCACTGTTAGAGCAGCTACTGAATCCATTCTCGCCGGTACTGTCACCGTCTCGAAATTGAGCACCAGGGAATTGAGTGAATCAGCGAGAATAGCAAGATCGGACTCAACCTGGAGAAGTGAATCCGGATACACGCCTATGGAATCATCGAATAGTTCAGTCGGAGTGAGCACCACGACCGAGTCCTCGGTATCAGGCAGTTCAACTGGGTTCTCAAGCACGTAGACTTCGCGGAGGGTGATAAGTGAGTCAAGCGAGAAACCAAGCCTTCTCTCGCAGTCGGCAATATGGTCGGCTATCTGTTCATGCTGTGCCTGCACCTCAGCCATCTGAACCTCGATAGAGGCCACTGCACTCTGATCCCAGAGCATCAGCCATGCTGATGGAATGAGCTCCCTGCGAAGAGAGCCGTCCCTGAAACTGATGAGTATACTGTCGCCGCTGATGGAAGCATCGAAGTAACCGTTGAGTTCAGCATATGTCAGGAGGCTGTCAAGATGTGGCGCCGGTACGCCTTCGTTGGCATACATATGCGCGATGGAGGCTTCAGCAAGAGTGCCCATCTGTGACCTGCAGAGTTCCCGCGGAACTCGGTAGGTCTCGACTCTCTGATGAATTCTGAAGATTAAAAAAGTCGCCAGAAGTACAATCAGAATTCTCACAAGAATCTTTGATCTCATAGACAAATCCTCCAGGTGCGGCCCATATGGAACATCTACTCACTGCGGACACGACTTGAATCTACGCATCAGCTTTCACGGGTGTCAATACAGATTGCCTGCTGGTGTTACTCTTGTCGGCGTGATAACGGGAACCGGGGCAAGCAGCCTGACCGTCACTGAAGCCGGATAGACTGAGGCAATACCTTCCGGTAGTGTGAAACCTGTTCCGGT